>JAILFH010000015.1 GCA_024697645.1 Prevotella sp. | reverse complement strand
CTGTCGCTGCTCCAAAGCTCGCTGGAGCGGAACTGGAGTTTCTCAGGATTGGCTACGATGGTCAGAATAGTCCTTATGTACTATCTCAACCTGCATACTTTCTTCAACCAGCCAGATGGAGACCTGAAAATCATGTTGGCCGAAGCGTCGGAAGCTCCTCCAGCAGATGATGGAAAAGACTGAGGGGGCTTGTACAAGAATGTAAAAACGCCCAACTTCTGACTGTCAAGAAGTTGGGCTATGAGGATTATGGTTTAGCGGACAGTAATATAAAAAAATAAAAAGTAAAAGAGGAAATTTCAGAAGAAGGGAATGGGCTGGAAATCAGCGAGTTAAGAAGATCTTCTTCAAAAGAATTCCCTTTGTCATTTAGTGCTTTTCTCTATCGCTCAAGGGTAGGTCTATGGTAGGTGTATGGTAGGTCTTCTCGCAAGACCTACCATGCCTCAAACCCTTTACCAGAGGGCGTTTGCGAGGGGTTATGGTAGGTCGGTAGGTCTTTTTCAAAAAAACTTTCTTCGAGGGTTAAATTGGTTAGGCTGAAATTGTATTTGATAGAAAAATTGTTTTCTAGTCAGCACAGGATAATTATTATAATAAGGTGGAATGTTTTAAAAAATAATAGAGAACAATCCTATTGGTTTTGTAGACTTAACCTCTTGACCATCTAGAGCAATGATCTTGATGGTATAGAGCAATCCTTTCGACCATGAAAAAACATCCTTTAGACTATACGGAGCAATGCTTTATAGGGGTGTAAAGACATGCTCTGTAAGGTACAGAGGAATGCTCTTTAAGGTGTAGAGGATAACTTTTGCCTCCATAGAATTGAATAGGTCACAACAGACTATCATAGGAAACAAAAAAGCCAGGACTCGTTGTGAGCCCTGGCTTGAATTTAGTGTATGATAAGGCTGTGAATTACTTCACCATAACCTTTCTTACAACGACCTTACCATCAGCAGTTCTGGTCTTCACAATGTTCAGACCCTTCTGCAGTTTGTTGGTCTGGCGGCCATCAACGCTGTAAACAGCCTCGATAACGCCTTCGGTCTCGATTTCACGAACACCTGTTGTGCTCTCGTGTGAACTCTCCTCACCGAGATACTCAAGACGCCAGTTGGTGAACGGTACCCAGTCGCCTTCCTGACCGTCGTTCAGACGAGCACCAATGCGGAGGTTACCATCAGCACCTACATAGCAGTAAACCTCATTCTGGTAGTAGCCAGAGAGAGTACGCATGTAGAATGAGTGACGCATGTTCGGGAAGTAGTATACAGGAGGATTGTCAACGCTTGTCAGAGAGTCAACATACTCATAGTAGTCGTCTGCATCAGCGAATGTGAACTCATCGATAGCAGCGGCAGTCCACAGAGTCTCATCCTCCATGAAGTTCCAGCGTGCGAGAGTCTTAGTGTCGCCATTAGCATACATTTCACCACGCGGTGAGTAGTTGTCGACGGCAGTCTTAGCCTCTTCGCTCAGCATGTCGAGTTTGCCAGCAGTAACGGCGAGGTTGTACTGAACCATCTTAGCCTCGTTAGCAGCCATACCCTGACGATAGAGACCGTCAACCTTCACGAGATAAGTACCCTCGGGCAGACCCTCGATGTCCTGATAGAGGTCGAACGAAGCGCCGTAACCCTCAGCAACACCAATAGCATCGTCCTCGTTCTCAACAGAAGCAACATTCTCAACGTTTGTCCAGCCGTCCATAGTAGCAGCAAGATTAACTTCGTCGAAGTAGCGTGCATTGTCGATCACACCAGTGAAGTCGATGTGGTTGTCATCAGAAGCGTCCTTATAGTTAGCAGGAACGAGCAGAGCGCGCTTAGCAGCGAGGATGCGAGCCAGTACGTCTTCAATCTCAGAATCCTTAATTGTACCACCGTCGATACCAGCCATCAACTCGTCATAGAGAGCCTCTGCAGCGTCGTATGCTTCCTTAGTTGCTGTGCTGTAGGTATCGTTCATTGTGTCGTTCAGGTCAGCAAGAGCATTCTCGATGCGCTTGTAGTTAGCCATGCTCTTACGAGCGTTGTCAACTGCAGTGCTGATGTTCTTGTAAGCCTCGAGGAGTTCCTCAGTTGTTGTGGCTTCGTTAATCTGGTTAACGCAGTCTCTCAGAGCGTCAGCAGCCTCCTGCGACATAGGAGTACCCTCGTCGAGGATATCGGTAGCACCCTGTGCTTCCTTAGCAGCAACTTCCTTCATGGTCTCCAGGTCATCACCAATGTAGGTGAGTTTGAAGTCGTCCCAGATGATCCAAGAGTATGCGGGCAGACCTTCACCGAGGATACCGAGTTTAGTGGGCTCGCCAAGGCTCAGGAAGTCTACAGACATATCCCAGTCAGTGGTGTTGTTGAAGAGGTCGTTAGCAGCCCAAACACCGTTCGAAGCATACATGCCATCGAATGTAGAGTAGTTGCCAGCACCGTTTGCAGATGTGCAATAAGTATCCCATTCCTCCTGAGTGTAGAGTTTCTCGAAGATGTTGTGGAACTTATCCTTCGTGTAACTTGCATAGAGGTAGCCAATCACGTCGGTGTCGCCATTGAGCCACTTGGTGTAAGCAGCCTGGTCGTTGTCGCAACGGTACCAACCCTTAGTTTCCAGACGATAAGCACCAACACGCATCAGGCGGATTTCCTGCCATACGTCGATGCTCTTACCATCTGTGCTGTTGCCGTTCCACTGCTCAACTACGCCAGAAGTACCAGCGTTGTTCTGGAAACCACCATCACTGTCGATGGTCCAGCCAGTGAAACTAGAGTTGCCAGCAGCGTCGATGAAGTGCGGATTAACCAGACGATCGGTCAGATCGGTGCCCGGCTCCATGTTCATCAGCATCCACTGGTCAACGGCATTCTGTCTGGCTTCCTTATAAGCGTCGAGCAGAGCCTGGAGTTCCTCATTGGTCTGAGTGATCTCGCCCTCGAACAAAGCACTAACTTCTTCCCAGAGAGCCTGGAAAGAACCGTCCTCGTCGTAGTACTTGCCACCATCCCAAGGTTCATCATCAAGGAATGTTACGAGTTCGTCGAGCAGAGCAATGTTGGTACGGAGATCTTCCATAGCAGCCTTAGCCTTCTCAGCAACTGCCAGAGCATCTTCCTTCGTCATAGCCTGTTCGTTCTCAACATTGACGATGTTCTCAACAGCATCGTAGTAACTCTGAGTGTAGTACTTGTCGGTAACCAGATCCTGATAACCGTCGGTAGCCCAGAGGGTGTAAGCGCGGTAGTCAGTCTCGGCAGCACCAAAGTACTGAGCCTCGAAACTACGCCATACGAGCCAGTGGTCGCCAGTGGTGTTGTCGGCGGTCAGACGGATGGTCAGGTCGCCAGCCTCAGCCTTTTCAAGAATGAGTACGTTCATACCATTGCCGTTGTTGAACCAAGCGTTACCCTGTGAACGGTTGTTCACAACGTCGCTACCAACAGTAACGATTTCCATGCTTGCATCGCCAAACTCGAGAGTAGCGTGCATGTTGGTACGTGTGTAAGCCTCAGCCTTCAGGCGATAGAGACCTGCGGGCATATTAGCGAGAGTCTGCTCGATGTAAGGAGCACCGCTGATGTTCCAGAACTCCCAGCAGTTGTTCTCATAAGAAGGATTGTTGCTGGTGGTCCAGCCGTCCATTGACTGTGAGAATCCGCAGTCGCCATTGACGATGTTCAGCGTGGTGGGATCCTTGTAGGTTGCGAGGTTCTGAAGAATTTCGCTCAGTTCATCAATAGCAGCCTTAATCTCATCGAGAGTAGCGCTTTCATCAAGAACGATAGCCTCATACTTGCTTACGTCCTGTCCAGCGGCAGAAGCCTTGTCGATAAGAGCAGCAAGATTCACCTTAGCCTTGTAGATGTCCATGTCAGCAGCAGTAACGAAGCGGAACTGGCAAACCTCGGGGTTGTCAGCATAGACAAAGTCACTGTAGAGACCATAGGTGGGGTCAGCAGCATTACTTGCCTTGGTGGGATCGACACCTGCAAACTTACCTTCCTCATAGAGGTTCTGGAAAGTCAGATAGGGGTCATCTGCGGGCAGAATCTGGGGAACCTGCAGTGTGTAGGTGTTGTTGCCTACAGAAGCGATGCTCCAGATACCACGGCTGTCCCAGTCGCTCTGGTCGGCAAATGAGCAGCGGAATGTCTCACCGCAACGGCCATCTTGCCAACGGTCAACTGAGTGACCAGCCTTGCCCACTACATCGGGGCTGTAGAGCCAATAGTGACCCTGGGGCAACTCAGTGATTTCTGAGCCGTCCTCGGTGAAACCACCATTACCCAGACAGGTAATTTTTGCTCCATCGTCACGCTTGTTCTTCAAGATGTACTTCAGACCAGCGTCGGTAACACAAGACTGTGTGCCCCATGCTTCGCCCCATCCGAGGAACTTCTTTGTGCCTACATGATAGATGTAGACCTCAGCATTAACCTCCAATGCTGCGAACTTCGGGGTAGGAACCTCGACAGCCCAGGCTGAAGTGCTTGATACAACTGCTATTGCAAGCAGTGTAAAGAAACGGAAAAATTGTTTCATAAGCTTTGTTTTGAGTTTGTTAGACAATAAAAAGAATTAGTTAAAAAATTTTCAGTTGTTAAGTTCTATAATACATCTTACGCCATAACTCTAACCATCCTGTAAGGGTGGATTGTGCTATGCGTTCATGCTGAATTAGTATTCGCGACAATGAGTCGTTCATTACATTGGTGATAACTACTTAGGCCGTAATTTCGAAATTTCAGATTGCAAACATACAAAAAAAATGTGAAACCACCATAAATTCTCGTTAATTTCTTTGTTTTTTAACAAAAAAATGTCACAAAAGATAGTTCTTTTCAATGAAAGGAATTCATTATGATAAAATCCCAAAGAGTTTCCTCGGCTATTTAAAATAAAAAAGTCAGGGCTCACGTGGAGTCCTGACTTTGGATATGGATAGGGTAGGAATTTGCCTTACCCGATGATTCAGAGAAATCTTACTTCACCAGCACCTTTGTGCTCTTACCATTGCGGATGACGATGTTCAGGCCCTTCTGCAGGCTGTTCAGACGACGTCCGTCGATAGAGTAGATAGCCTCAATGGCAGCAGGTGTCAGATCGGTCTCGCGTACGCCAGTGGTAGACTCATGGCTACTCTCCTGTCCGAGATAGTACAGACGCCAGTTGGTGAACGGTACCCAGTCGGCAGACTCGGCAGTCTTGTTGCAAGCACCAATGCGCAGTTTGCCGTCGTCAGCAACATAGCAGTAAACCTCATTGTCGTAGAAGCCCTGCTGAACGCGGCTGTAAGCAGCAGTACGGTCATTCGGATAATAGTAGTAGTTGACGGTTTCCGGAGTGGTCAGTGAATCCTGATACTCATAGTAGCCACCATCAGCACCCAGTGAGAATGCTTCGCGGAAGTTGTCGTTGTCCTCGATGAAGATCCAAGGAGTGAATGCAACGCTGTCGCCATTAGCATAAACCTTTGCGCGCTCTACGATTTCCATAACTTCGGTCTTGGCATCTTCGTTGAGCATATCGAGCACACCAAGTTTCTCAGCATAGCCATACTGGAAGGTCTTGGCATGAGCAGTTGTGCTCACCTGACGATAGAGACCGCTTACAACTACGCGATAGGTTCCCTCGGGCAGACCAGTGATGTCCTGATAGAAGTCGAACGAAGTGTTCCAACCCTCAGCGAATCCGATTTCGTCGTTGATGCCCTGGATAGGAGTACCCTGTGCAGAGAAGTTTCCATCGGGATCAGTCCAACCTTCGCTGGTAACAGCA
This sequence comes from Prevotella sp., assembly GCA_024697645.1. Taxonomy (GTDB): domain Bacteria; phylum Bacteroidota; class Bacteroidia; order Bacteroidales; family Bacteroidaceae; genus Prevotella. Next base: position 47,779 of record JAILFH010000015.1, on the reverse strand, counting down.
ATGTTGTAATTGTCGAAGTAAGTCGGGTTCTTGATCAGACCAGTCAGATCCTTCGGATCGTCGTCGGTAGCGCTCATGACATCCTTCGGCATCTTCAGAGCATTACCTGCCTCGATGATGCGCTGGATAGCAGCCTCGACATCCTCGTCCTTAATAGAGCCTGCGTCGATGGCACTCTCCATTTCAACCATGAGATTCTCAGCAGCAGTCAGGGCTTCCTCGCTTGCAGACTCACCATATTCAAGGATGAGGTCGCTGAGTTGCTCGTTAGCGTTGATGAGACGCTGATAGAGTTTCACACTGGCTCTTGCATTGTCAACAGCATCGCCAATATTCTTATAGGCATTGAGAAGTTCCTCGGCGCTGCCGGCATTCTCGATACCATTGATGCAAGCCTGAAGAGCCTCGCGAGCCTCTGAAGACATGATGCCGTCAACATACTGCTTAGCATCGTCGGCTGCATACTGTGCAATAGGCTGCATAGTTTCAACGTCATCGCCCAGATAGATAACTTCCATGTCGTCCCAGATGAGCCAACCGTAGCCAGGAATGTCGTCGCCCTGTACACCTACCTTGATAGAATCGCCATAGGCCAGGAAGTCGGCAGTCATGTCGTACCAAGTAACTTCCTCATTGTTGAAGAGTTCGTTGGCACCTGTGCAGTTGTTCGGATAGATGTTTCCATCACCCTCGAACTGGTTACCATTGGGGAAGTAGATTTCCTTCTCATCAGTAGTATAAGGATGATCGTAGATGTCGTGGAACTTATACTTCGATGCTGCTGCATAGAGATAAGTATTCACTTCCATGTAACCCTCAGTTGTGTCGTGAACAGTCTTATCGGTTGTTGAACGATACCAACCCTTTGTGCGGAGTTGATAAGCACCAGCATGTGGGATGTAAACCTTCTGGTAAACATCGATGACACCAGTAGTAGAAGCACTGTTCCACTGCTCAATAACAGGAACGGCGCCGGCATTGTTCTGGAACGAAGACGAACTGTTTACAGTCCAGCCCTCGAAACTCGACTGAGTGCCTGTACCATTCTTGAAGCCAGGATTGACGAGAACGTCAACTGCAGCACCAGGTGTCGGGTTGAAGTTGATTTCCTCCAACAGTGCCTCGCGAGCCTCATTGTAACGCTCAATCAGGTCAGCCAGATACTCGTTGGTCTTGGTATAGTCATAGTCCTGATAGATGCTCATTGCCTCATACCAAACTTCTGCGAATGCATCGAAACTCATCATGCTTCCATCATACTTTTCGTAGACATCGCCCTCTTCGTCAACCATAGTCTGGAGTTTCTTGTAGAGCGAAACGTTCTCACGCAATTCCTTGAGAGCATTAGTGATTGCATTGTACTGAGCAAGTGCTTCCTCGGCTGTAGTGGGAGCGGTTTCTGCTGCAGTATAAGCATCCTCAACAGCATGATAGTAATCTTCTGTGAAGATGGCATCAGTAAATTCGCTTTGCCACTCTACGCTGATGAAGTCGGCAATAGCGTTCTGGTAAGAACTAACAGTGTTTCCACGATCGAAGAGACTGAAGTTTCTCCAGACTGTCCAGTGGTCACCAGTGGTATCGTCAGATGTGATGCTGATTTCAACATCGCCTTCCTCAGCCTGAATCCAGGTTACTTCGTTCACACCGTTGCCAGATTCGAACCATGTTGCAGCAGCGGCGCGGCTGTTAGCCTCACCACTAGTTGCCTGAGCAAGAATGGTCTTGGCTTCGCCAGCAGCAAGTGTCGACTTCATGTCGGTACGAGTCAGGGCGATAGCGCGCAACATATATACACCAGCAGGCAGAGTGATGGTCTGAGCCATCTTGTATCCAGCGGCATTCCAGAATTCACCAATCCAATAGTCACCATGCTTCGAACTGCTACCAATGTCGGCGGGCTGTCCGTCACCATCAGTTACAGTCCAACCTGTAGAGTTGCCCTGATAGGGGTTCGGGGTGATAATGTAACCATCAGTGATTTCGGCAGGGTGATTGTACTTGTCGAGTTCCTGCATCAGTGTTTCCAACTCCTCATAAGCAGCCTTCAGGTCTTCCAATGTAGCAGAAGGATCGTTCACGAGGGCAGTGGCAGCAGTTACATCAAGACCCAGTTCAGAAGCCTCATCGATGAGAGCAGCCAACTTAACTTTGGCAGCGTAGATGTCGATGTCCTTCTTGTTGATGAACTCCCACTGACAGTTTTCAGGAGCGTCAGCATAGATCACGTCGTAGTAGAGGCCATAGGTGACTCCCTCTGAGTTATCGGCAGCAAAAGTTGAGGGGTGGTCGACCTGAACACCCAGGAACTCTCCCTCTACATAAGCGAGGTCAGCGCTGATGTTGTTTGCTTCAGTACAAGTGGCGGGAACCTGGAAGGTGTACTTGTTAGTAGATACTTCGTTGATAACCCATGCACGTGAACTGAAGGCTTTTTCAGATGTTGCATCAACGAAACAACCCTTGATGCCAGTTCCCATTCTGCTATCGTTAGGCTGACGCCAGATGCAGTCGGTGGCATTACCCTTCGAATTGTCGTAAAGGGTATAGGCATCACCAAAAGTCTCGTCGTTCTCAAGAACGGGGCTCACTAGATAGTACTGACCCTTTGCAAGGGCTTCCTGTCCGATGCTGTTCACAGTGGCCTGAGTTCCCCAAGCCTCTCCAGAGTAGATGAACATCTGCATACCGACGTTGCGGATGGCAAATGTGTCTCCTGGCACCATTGCACTTGGCTGCGGTTCGGGAATGTTCCACTCGGCGGCCTTGGCACTAGTGCCTACAAACACTGCTAATAATAACAGTGCCGAAATGCGTAGAATACGTTTCATAAACTTTTTCGGATTTTGTTAGACATTAATAATTGAATAGTTTGATATAAATTCTCTCTTACATTGATAGTTCGCTGAACTTCGGGCGACAAAGATACAAATTATTTTTGAAAAAAAAGAAAATTTCAACAAAAGTGATGATTTTAATATTATAATGTGTTGAAATTCTTCATGATGTCTTGGTTAGAAGGACTTAGTCTATTTACTTTTTAACCTTAATAAATAAAGAAAAAATGATAAAAAACTTGGGAGTTAAGGAATTTTGTATTATCTTTGCAACCTAAAGTGTTTGAAAACATAACTGTGATATATTTTAATTCATTTAATTACTAACTAATTTCAAAAAATCAAAAAAGTATGAAGAAACTTTTACTTTTTGCTCTTGGTGCAATGATGGCCTTTCCTGTCATGGCTCAAGATGAAATCGGCGACGACGTAACAAAGTACGTTATCAATGCCGGTTTTGATGAGGACCTGACGTTCCAAACTGATGGTACCATGAAGGAGGCTGTTAGCACAACGACAAGTCTCAGTGATCGTAGTTGGGCTTACATTGCTGCTGATAGCACAGTGTATGCTCGCCCGAAGTCAACAAGTGGACAGAGCCGTCCTGACGGTCGTAAACTTGAGGCTGTAAACGGTTTTATTGGCCGTGTTCAGGGCTGGACTATTGAAACCAACCAGACTTTTCCGAAGTGTGAGTGGGTTTACTTTGGAACAGTTCCTTATGACCTGGCAGACAAGGCTGTGCCCATCGCCGACGATGGTCAGACTTATCTTGAGGTTCCCGCCCGTCCCGAAGCAGTAGAGGGTGAAAATACAGCCTTCGCTTATCTGCGTGCAGGTTGGGGTGGCCGTGCTGTTTACAAGCAGGTTGTTAAACTGCCATGTGCAAAGTACGAACTGACCTATTGGGCTATTAACATCAATCCAAGCGCTACCAATGGTACAAACCTTTCGAAGGTAACCTGCCGTAAGGATGTTTGGGCTGATGAGACTGGCTTTAACGACACTGAGTGGACTCAGCACCGCATTGAGTTTACTCCGACATCTGAGTTCACCATTGAGTTCGGTTTCGAGTCGAGTGGCGGTTCTGGTTCTAACCCCTTCCTCTGCATCGATGGTATCAAACTCGTGAAGATTGACGATGCTGATGAGGTTGACGTTCGTCAGAGCGACAACTATGATCTGTTCTATGAAATTCAGGCTATTATGACCGACTCTCTCTCTGACTATCAGGGAATTGTCGCTGAGTGGGACGAGATGAACATTCAGTGGGAAGAGGAGTATTGCGCTGTAACCGACATTGATGCTCTGATTGCTGGTGAGGCTGCTCTGAAGGCCCTGAAGGCAAAGTATCTGCAGGCAATGGAAGACGTGAAGGCTCTGTCAGAGAAGATTTCTGACTGTGAGAACTTCATTTATGACAACAAGTTCCCGGGTGAGGATGTATTCCAGGCTGCTATCGACAATGCTGCCAATGCACTTGACAACGGAACTGCCGATGAGATTGCTGCTGCTCTGAAGGAACTTGATATGGCTCTCGTAACCTATATCATCAGCCAGGAAGGTATCACGGAAGACAATCCTGCAAACCTGACTGCTGCATTCGTTCAGCATCCTTGGTTCGTTGAGAAGGATGGTGAGCCCGATGAGAACGGCGTATTCCCGCATGAGTATGAGTATGGTTACACTCAGGGTAGTGCTCCTCAGGATGGTACCAGCGAGGGTTGGTATATCGGTGAGAGCGGTGGTGACCAGCGTCTGAACTTCGTTGCTGGCAAGACCTGCTGGAACGCTTGGAACAACAACTTCACAAGCGTAAGCATCAACCAGGATATTACTAATCTGCCTCAGGGATTCTACAAGGTTTCTGCTGAGATGGTTACACAGGATGAGATGTTCACCGACCAGCACGTATTCGTGAAGGGTATGATGGGCACCAAGAACAGTCCTGTTCTGAATCCTGAGAACTGCAGTTGGGATGGCTACCTCTGGGAGACTCTGACAAGTGAGGCTCTGGTTGTTCCTGAGAATGGTACAATCACAATTGGTGCATGGGGTACTGGTTCAAGCACAACAGGTGCTGCTGGCTGGTTCTGCGCTACCAACTTCAAACTGCTCTATTGCGGTCCCGCTACCGACGAGCAGGTTGCTGAGGCTCTTGCTGCTCGCGTCGCTGAGGTGAATGGTGCCATTGAGACTATGCACTTCGCTGCCGATAAGGCTGATGCTAAGGCTATCATGGCTGAGTATGAGGCTTCACAGGATATCGAGAAACTGACTGAGGCTGCTGCTCTTGCAGAGACTTCTGAGAACAAGTACAATGAGATCATGCAGGAAGGCAAGACCATCCCGACAGTTGAGGCTGGACTTGCTGACGGCACCTATGCCGACGCTGCTCCTATTGCTCAGTTCGCACTTGACTATGTGAAGGCTTGGCTTGCTTCTGAGGAAGCAACTTACACTGAGGTAGACAATCAGTTGAACCTCGTGAAGAACTATGTGAACACCTACATCACCGCTTATCAGCAGGCTGCTGAGGTGCTTGCTAACACAACTAACGAGTCTGCTAAGGGCTTCCTCTCTAGCCTGATGGCTTCGCAGAAGGAGCAACTCATTTCTGAGATGAAGGACGCTGACACAGTAAACGCATTCGTTGAGGAACTGAAGACTCTCGTTTACAACGTTGAGAAGCAGAACATGTACGACTCTGATCCTGACGCTACCGACTACACATCGTTCATCCAGAACCCCAAGGCTGAGGCCGAGACAGGTTGGACATTCGACAAGGGTGTTGGTAATGGCCCGATCAACAGTGGTGAGTACTTCGATTCTAATGATAGCGGTCACCGCTACTTCGACTCTTACAATTCAGAGGTTGGTGTCCTGAACTTCTATGGTGAGCAGGTTATCGAGGGTCTGCCTAATGGCACTTATGCTATGAAGGCTGCCGTACGTAGCAATGGCGAGCACCTCTTCCTCTTCGCTGCCAATGGTGGTGAGGCTAAGAGCGACACAACATGGCACGAGGTTGCTATCCAACTCTACACTCACGTTGATGAGGAGACCGGTGAGGAAGTAACTGACACTTGCACCAACTATTGGGGTGAGATCTGGGAGGATGCCACAGAGGTATTCGTTGACATGCGTTCTGACGATCCCGACTACTACTACTATCAGGGTATTTGCAATGCTCATAGTGGTGAAGGCTTCGGCTGGAAGTGGGATTCTATCGAAGGCATCGAGGTGAAGGATCACAAACTCGTTATCGGCTTCACAACTGACGGTGCTCGCACAGGCAGTCAGTTCACAGGAACTTGGTTCTCAGTAACTGACTTCTCTCTGACGCTGACAAGCAAGGGCGACAACACTGGTTGGGAAGGCCCGTTCGCTACAGGCATCAACGAGGTGAATGCTGAGACGAAGGCTGCCGATGGTATTTATACCATTAGCGGTGTACGTTCTAACTCGCTCCAGAAGGGTCTGAACATCGTTGTTCGCAACGGTCAGGCTACAAAGGTGCTTGTAAAGTAAGCATGAACCGCTGATAGCAAAACTATCAGCAACACAGATAAGGCTCCCTGCTCCCATTGTGGGGCAAGGAGCCTTTTTCAACAATAATCGAAAAGGGAATCTTCTTATCCATATATTTTAGGCAGGTTTCCTTTTCGTTTTCAGAAAGAGATAAATAATTATAATAAGGAAAAGGCTCTCATGAAAAAAATCCTATTTCTATTAGTTGTGGCGACTATGCCGATAGCCATCAGCGCTCAGACAGATGTAACATCCAACTATGTGGTGAATGCTTCATTTGAGGATGACAACGCGTCATCTCTTCAAGTTGTCAGCAATCAGGCTGATGGGTTGAGAGGTTATCAACTCGACAATCCGACAGGGTGGACGGTCAGCGGTAGCGATGTAACCAAATTGCTCGTTACCGCCAACTGCTACACAGATAATAACTTCGGACTTGTCACCACTTTGGCTGACGGACAGCAAGCCTATTATCTGCGAATGGGCTGGAGTACCGGAACGTCGCGCATAGAGCAGCAAATCAAATCGCTGAAGGAAGGAAAGTATAGACTGAGTGCCAACTATCGGGCAGCCTATGCCAATCAGGCATCATCGACCCTTGCTGTTTTTGCAGGCAGTGAGAGCAAAAGTACTGCTTTCACTCAAGGTTCACAGAATTATTTTGCGACAGCAACTTGGAATACGATTGAGGTTGTTTTTGAACAGTCTCAAGAAGGAAACGTCAGCATTGGATTTACTGTTGACTGGCTTTCCGGAGGTTCTTGCGTGATGATAGATCATGTAGAACTCACCCAGTTGCCCGATGACTATGTTGATCCCGACGAACCTGTCGTTGAGAGTCCTACTGAAGGAACGATTACGGCAGACTTCGTGGATGAACCCACAATGCAGGCCGACTTGCTTCAGATGCTTGCCAACTTTGCCTTGTATATGAAGAACGACTTCCAGGAAGCATCTTCACCCAACAGCATTGGTGAGGCTTGTGGCTGCTTCCGAGGAGAGAATACAATGGGAAACAATGAGCAGGGAGTTAGGCCGAATGCCGACTTGTCGATGATTTGTGCTTTCCTTGTGAAATATGGTAAGGACAAGGTGACGCTTCCCACGGGCGTAACTTGGAGCGATATAGAAGAAATGGCGATGAAATCGCTGATTTTTGCATATAGTACCCATAAGGCCAACAAGTTGAAGGTTTGCTCTGGAAACAATTATTGGGGATCTACTTCTACGAGCGATTATGCCTGGGAGTCGAGTCTCTGGGCGATGAGTGTGGCCTATTCGGCATTCTTCCAGTGGGACCTGCTCAGCGAGAAACAGCGAAACTACATCTATCAGATGTTGAAGGCAGAGTGCAATTATGAACTCAACCGAAGCATTCCCACAGGCTATCAAGGCGACACAAAGGCCGAAGAGAACGGATGGGAGGCAGATATTCTGGCTGTAACGCTGGGATTGTTCCCCGAAGACGACTTGGCTCCGAAATGGTTCCAGCGGCTTCGGGAGTTTGCTATCAATAGTTATTCTCACAGCAGCGACCGCACGAATAAGACCATCGTAGATCCTGATTACGATACAAAGACGGTTGCCCAACTCTATAAAGGGCAGAACCTCTATGACGACTACACACTTCAGAACCATAACTACTTCCATACCAGTTATCAGAATGTGGTTATTCAGGAACTGGGTGAGGCCGCTTTGGCATTGAAGTTGTTCCAACTGGGACTTCACGGCGAGGAGAAATGGAAGACAAATGCGCTGATGCATCATAATAAGGAAGTGCAGGAGGAAGTTCTGAACTGGCTTGCTCTGACAGACGGTGAACTCGCTATGCCCAACGGAAACGACTGGAGTCTGTTCCTCTATGACCAAATTACCAGTTATTCAACCAATGCCTGCTTCCTGCGAGATGCAGATGCACTGATGCTTGAGAACCTTGCCTATAAATACATCAAGGCACGTCAGCAAACCACGTCTGATGGTTCTTGGCTTTTGAGGGCAGATGTTGGCGCGCGCCGTATGGGCGTTGAGGCTCATCGTGTGATGATGACCTATCTGATGCATGAGGTGCTCTCTACGAAAGACCTTGCCGCAACCGACTTCGAAACCTTCCGTCAGCGCTATTCTGCAGCAAAGAAGATTGATACGCAGAACATCGTTCGCGCCTTTACGAAAGACCGCTTTACGACATTCTCGTGGAGCACGGGTCTGAAAAGTTATACGGGCTATATCGCAGCCAATTCGGTAGACAAGAATAAAATCATTGTTCCTTATCGTTCAAACAATACAGGAAACTTCCTGGGTTGGTATCAGGTGAGCGGTAAGGGAACTAACGCTACGCCTGTGGTCAGCGGCATCTATGATTTTCAGGGTGACGGTTGGACAATGAACGGCGAACTGAACACAAATGACGGAACACTGAATAATCGCTTCGCCATTTACTCAACTCCTGGTAACGCTGTTATATATATAGATAATGTACGCGCGAACAGCGATGTGACAATCACTGGGGAGAAAGGTGGTCTGATGGCAGTGAGTATGGACGAAATGACAAAGACTACACGCTCTTTCTATCACGAGAATGGTTCATCGACGGTTAGCGACAATGGGTCGAAGACGCTCAGCACTTCTTGGCTGAACATTGACAATGAACTGGGATTTGTCGGAACAGGTGAGAAGCAAATGTATTTTGGTGACCGTTCGAACAATAATTCCGTAATGACCTCAAAACTCTATTCACTCTATAGTGGTGAGAGCCGAGCCGTAAAGCAGGGCGATGTAGTTGACCGAAGGGCTATGATTTATTACAGCAATGTCGATGCAGAACAGACAAAGACGCTTGCCTCAGAATTGATCAGTCTGAAGGACAAGGTGCCTACGGGCTGGAATGGAGCAATGGCCTTCGACCCTGATGGAACGGGCTATCTGCTGCTCTCTAACTTCTGCAGCGGTGAAAAGTGCAAGGTTGAAGGACTGAATACAAAGTGGGGCTATCCCGTTTTGTCGGAAATGGGAACGAGCGGCGCTGCAACCTTTGCGGTAGAACCCAATCATAGTGTCAGCAATGTCGTGAAATTCTATGCCGCAACCGAAGGACTCTTCTGTGTTCAGGATGAGGAAACCCCCAATGCGGCCTATTTCGAAAGTTATGTTGATGGCGAGTGCGAGTTCACGGTGAATGTAGTGACTGAGTCGGGCGTGAAGGAAATGAAATTTGCGACAACAGGTACCGTTAAACTAACGATTGACGGCGATGATGTGATTGTAGAAAAGGCTGAAATGCCCAGTCAGGAGGACGATGACCTTACGGAAGGCTATACAGAGATTACGGAGAGCATCGTAAACCCTAATTTCGAAGAGGACGAGACTTATGGCACACGTGCCCAAAATGTCACGGCCTCGGGAATCACTTATGCTGACTGTTATGTGAACTCGGTGGACCCCCTGAATTCTCGTTGGCCGAATCTGCTGCCCGTAAAGGGTTGGACGCCTATGCGCTCGCTTTCGAGTAGTACAAACTATGCACGTATGTACTCGATGCCTTACTCAATGGATTTGTTTTGCGTAAGTCCATCAGACGTAGGTAATTATGCGGCTCAGACGGCAGGTATGATCAGCGACGACGGGAAAGGCGACCGCACGCTCACAGTTCTGAATTCGTGGTCGGCGGGCAGAAATCTGATTACTCAGGACGTCGACTTGCCCGAAGGAGAGTATCGCCTGCTTCTGAATATGAAGTACGACTGCGCCAATCAGCAGTCGAATGACGGTAAGCGCATTGTGGCAACAGGTAATACGAACACTTCCTATACGGGAGTGAAGTTTGGCACGACCACAGACTATCGTTATCCGACGGCAGCAAATTCTTGGGAGACGCTGGTCTATGACTTTACCCTTGAAGAGCCCAACACAGTGACCCTTTCCCTGGGTTATCAGAGTTCGGCTTCGGCAGGTGCCGCTAACAACACTTTGCTCTATATCGACAATGTGCGCCTGTTTCAGAAAATCAGCACAGGAATCAAAACAACGAACAACAATCTGGCAACAGCCGACAATTCTATCTACGACCTGCAGGGAAGGAAATTGTCGACTTCAAGAATGTATCGTGGAATCGTCATCAAGAATGGCAAGAAGGTTGTTCTGAAATAATTGCCGTCAGTCTGTACCACTTGCGAAATGATAGAGTGTCTTACCCTGAAAAGGTTGAATAAAAGCAACGTTTAAAACGGGAAGACGTCAGTTTGTGCCACTTGTGCCATTGTGCCAAGCCTCTTCAGCACAGGGCTAAGCGATAATCATTATTCAGTTTTATAATAATAACTGATTGATAATCAAATAATTAATGATAATAATCTTCAGTCTTAGAAGACTCCTTTCTCGTCGCAAGGAGTAGTGGCACATTGGCACAAGTGGCACAAACTAATTCTCGAGCATCTGCAGAATGCTTTAGAGCAATCATTTCATAGCATTTTACCCATCTTATTCCACCTATTTATATAAAGCATACCTTTAGACTATAGAAAGGTATGCTTTTGACCCTAGAGAGCATACCTTTATACCTATATAAAGATACGCTCTGTATGGTAGAAAGGTGTCCTTTCTAAGGTCAAAAGGACATCTCTGTATGGTCTAAACGATACCTCTCTATGGTCAGGAGGATAACTCTATCAAATCGAAAGATTATTGATATACAGACGAAAGAAATCCATCATATTCTGAAGCCCAATTTTTCATCATCTTAGGACTCATTTGAACGGAGAATTTTTGCTGAATTCTAGTTACCGAAGAAAAAGGCTATTTGGGGCTATTTATGATGTTTTTTCCTCTCTATTTCATAAAAAGGGAAAATTTTTTGTTAAAAGAGTTATTTTTTCGAAATATTATATTAATTTTGCAGTTTGAACAAGTGAACCTAACGAAATAATAAAATATATATAAATGTAATAACTAAATCTCAAATTGTATGAATTACCGCTTTTTTGAACTGTCTAAGAAGGCCTTTTATGGCTTATGTCTGGCAGCGATTTGTGGCGGATTCTCTTCTTGTACTGATGATTATGACCTGGACGACAAGGGTAATTACCCGAGTTGGCTGGGAAATAGCATTTACGATGAGTTGAAGAATCCAAACCAGGAAGTGCTTACGGGTACTTTCAACAATTATGTGCGGCTCATTGAAGATCTGGGCTACGCCGAGACGTTGGGCAAGACGGGATCGAAGACGATTTTCCCTGCCAACGACGAGGCGTTTGACCGTTTCTTTAAGGACAACACTTGGGGAGTGTCGAGTTATTCGGATCTGACCGATGCGATGAAGAAAGAGTTGCTCTATTCTTCGATGCTCGACAATGCTATTCTCGTTGAAATGCTTTCTAATGCCACCGTGTCGGGCGAATTGCAGCAGGGTGTCGTTCTGAAGCACACGACGGGCTTTAACATCATCGACTCCATTACGCACATCTATGGTGCGGCAGGAATGCCGAAGAACAACACTTATTGGGAAAAGTACTACGACAAAGGCATCGACATGGTCATGGACGCCACACAGCCAATGCTCGTCCACTTCACGGCTGAGCAGATGATTGGTAACAACATTACCACACGTGGCGACAACAGTGACTTTGAGATTATCACGGGTACTCCTTATAGTGATTCTGAGAATTCCGCCTACATCTTCCGTAACAAGATTATTCACAACGACGTGACCTGTAAGAATGGTTACATCCATCAGTTGGAAGATGTGCTGGTTCCCCCGGGCAACCTTGCTGAAGTTCTGCGCACAAATGGTGAGTCAAACTATTTCAGCCGCATGCTTGATCGCTTCAGCGCTCCGTTCTTCGATGTAGTGACAACCAACAACTATAACGACGTGGCCCAGGCCCGTGGTGTTGCCCTGATCGACTCTATCTATCAGAAGCGTTATTTCAGTGAGCGTTCACAGGGAGGTAGCACGCTGAATCTCGATCCTAACGGAACTGAGGTTAGCAACTTGCTGCTCTACGACCCAGGTTGGAACTCTTACACCAACGGACAGAGTGGTTCTAACGCCCTGAGCGACCTTGCCGCCATCTTCGTTCCTACCGATGAGGCCATGAAGCAGTATCTGCTGCCCGGTGGTAGTGGTTCGTTCCTGATTGAGCAGTTTGGTGCCAAGGAAAACACCGAGGCTAATCTGCCCGAGAACATCGATTCAATTCCTCAGGACATCATCAAGGCATTCCTGAACAACTTGATGAAGGCTTCTTTCATCAATACCGTTCCCAGTAAGTTCGGTGATGTGATGGACGATGCTTCCGACCCGATGGGACTGTCTACCGATGTCATCAATCGCAACTCCGACGGAACCTACGACGTGAAGATTGCAAACAATGGTGTGGCTTACATGCTGAACACGGTATTTGCTCCTAACCAGTATGTAGCAGTTTCGGCTCCTGCCCTGTTTGCCGACAACATGCGCATCATGAATACGGCAATTCAGGATGGTAATGGTACTTCGCCACTTGGCTATAGCCAGCACTTCTATGCTTATCTGCTCGCTATGGGTGCCAACTACGCATTCTTCATTCCGACCGATGAGGCTTTTGGTAAATACTATGTTGACCCCGCAACGCTCGGTCATACCAATCCGAACAATCCTCCTCGCGTTCTTCAGTTCTCTTATCAGAACCGCACGCCTTATGTGTTCTGCACCAGTTATGCCTATGATCCCGCAACAAATGAGATAGGCGCTTCACGTGGTAACGTGTCGGCAGCCAACTTCCGTTCTCAACTCATCGACATTCTGAACTATCACACGGTGGTGCTTGAAAACGGTGAGGTTCCCGGTGAGAATCTTTACTACAAGACAAAGCACGGTGGCGAGATCCGTATGGCTAACAATCAGGTGGGTAGTGGTGGACAACTTGACGAAGGTCTGCCCATGTCGAACATCCTTCAGGTCTACAACCAGAAGAACGGTACCACCTATTCTCTGGACGAGATTATTCAGGCTCCCCAGCGCTCAGTTTATGACGTGCTGACCAAGGAGACTCAGTTCCAGGATTTCTATAACATGTGCTACGGACCCGGCAACGACTCTATCTACTGGTTTGCCAGCGACCGCATGTGGGAAACCAACAACATGACCAAGAAGCAGCGCTTCGAGGGTTATTCCGTTTTCGTGAACGAGATTGGTCACTATGGACTTGATATGGACGTGAAGTTCTTCAATTCATATAACTACACTCTCTATGCTCCCGACAAGACGGCTATGGACATTGCTTTTGACAGAGGCCTTCCCACATGGGACGACGTGAGAGAAATCTACGAGACGTACAAGGACCAGTGGAACGAGCAGAGAGAGGCTGGCGCAGGCTATACGGCCGAAGTTCAGGCAGCCCGCGACAAGGCTCTTGCAATGGTTGACGAAATCAATAATTTCTTGAGATATCATTTCCAGGACAATTCAGTCTATGTTGACAAAAAGATTGAGGCTGGAACCTATAGTACTGCTTGTTCTGATACGCTTGGTATCCGCGAGAAACTCGAAATCAGCGGTGGCAGCAATGTGCTCACGGTGACTGACAAGCGCGGCAACCAAATCAATATTCAGTACAACCCGAATGGCAGTAACAGTAAGATGGTGAACCAGATGACACGTGACTACGTGTTCAATTCACCTGCTGCATCTGCAAGTGCAATTAACACCTCTTCATTTGCCGTTGTGCATCAGATCAGCACACCGCTGAATCCTCATGCAGATACAGACAGATATGATGCGTTGTGGACTGGCGCGAGGGCTAGGGCGAAACTACAAGCCTATCGCAGAACCTACGATAGCCGGTTGTATAAACAGTATTAGACTAAACACAATTCTGGAATATGAAAACAAGCAATATAAAATATTTGTTACTGGCGATCTGCAGCCTGATTACATCGGCGGCTATGGCGCAAGGAACACGTATCTCAGGAACGGTGAACGCCTCTGACGGTCCCGTCATGATGTGTAACGTGGTCGAGATCGACGCCAACAACCGTAACGTGTCTTATTCGCAGACCGATATCAATGGTAACTTCTCGATGGAAATCGTAAATACGAAGAATAAACTTCAGATTTCCTATATCGGATATAAAAAGGTGGTGCTTCCCATTGGCGACCGCACTGTCTTTGATATTATGATGGAAGACGAGAACACCCTGAAGGAAGTTGTCGTCAAGGCTAAGGCCAAGTTCCGCCAAGGTGGTCTGGTCATTCCTGAGAATGAGGTGTCTGCAGCCAAGCAGACGTTCAACATGAGTGAAGTAGAGGGTCTGTCGTTCACCTCTGCCGATGAGGCCCTGCAAGGTAAGATTGCTGGTCTGGATATCGTGGCAAACTCTGGTAACCTGGGTTCTGGTACTTCAATGCGTCTGCGTGGTGTAACCTCTATCAATGGATCTGCTGAACCGCTGATCGTTGTCGACGGAAACATCTTCGACAATCCTGACCAGAACTTCGACTTCACCTCGGCTAACGAAGAAACCTATGCTTCGCTGCTTTCGGTGAACCCCTCGGATATCGACAAGATCGACGTACTGAAGGACGCTGCCGCAACCGCTATCTGGGGTTCGCGCGGTGCTAACGGTGTTATCTCGATTACGACAAAGCGTGGTTCGCGTGGTAAGACTCGTGTCGACTATTCACTTCGTGTTCAGGCTAACTGGCAGCCCGCTGGCTACAACCTGCTGAATGGTGACGACTACACGATGATGCTGAAGGAGATGTATTACAATCCTGCTCAGAGTGCAACCGCTACGACGAACATCAACGAAATCAACTACAACAGCAGTTGGGCTGAATATCAGAACTGGAACAACAACACCGACTGGGTGAAGGAAGTGAAGCAAGTAGGCTGGAGCCAGTATCACTATCTGACCATCGCTGGTGGTGGTGAGAAGGCCAACTTCCGTATTTCAGCCGGTTACGACCGCCAGAAGGGTACTATCATCAAGCAGACCCTGGACCGTTTCACCACGAAACTCGCCCTCGACTACTTCGTCAGTGACCGTATCACCTTCCGCACAACCTTCCCGCTGACTTATACCAACAACCATAAGAACTACGACGACAACATCCTGGGCCGTGCCCAGAAGATGGCTCCTAACATGAGTGTCTATCGTAGAGACTATGTGACTGGTGCAAATACAAACGAATTCTATATCATGTTGCCGAACCCGACCGACGCTCAGTGGTCAGGTGCAGGTTTCTCGAGCGCCAATGAGGCTGGTTCCTACATTCCTGGAACATCTTCAAGCCAGTTGGCAGCCATCAGAAATCTCGGTAACCCCGTCGCCATTGCTAATCTTGCTTGGCGCGACGATAAGACCTATCGTATCTCTCCTGAGTTCCGTCTCGACTATTATCTCCTTGGTAAGGACGATGATGCTACGCGTCTCGACTATACCGGTCTGGTCTACATGGATATCTTCTCAGAGAGTCAGCCGAAGTTCTTCCCCGGATCTCTGACCACAAACGGATGGACCGACGGAAACTATAACTACAGCGAAATGTACGACTACAACCAGTTGGCGTTTACAACTCGTCATACGCTGACGTTGACGCCGCATTTCAACAACAAGGATCTTTATCTGACTATGCTTGGACGCTGGGAGATGACCACTGGTACCAACAATAGCCAGACAACGGCTTCAAATAACAATCCTACCGATTCTCCGAACGTTGATGCCAACCACTCTTCACTGGGAACCAGCAATGGTGAATGGCGTTCAATGTCAGGAATCTATCAGGGTCACTTCTCTTACAAGTCTCGCTACGCTTTCGACTTCTCGATTCGTGCCGACGGTACAACCAAGTTCGGTGGCGACAAGAAGTGGGGTTACTTCCCTGGTGTTTCCGCTCGTTGGAATATCAGCGACGAACCGTTCATGAAGTGGTCAGAGTCTTGGCTCTCCATGCTGTCGTTCCGTCCTTCTTGGGGTATTGTAGGTCGTCAGCCGGGTTCAGAGTATCTGCAGTATGCTCGCTACAATCCAAGCGGCACATACGGTAGAAGTACTGATATCGATGCAGTCATCTATCTGGAAGGTCTGCAGTTGAACCGCCTGAAGTGGGAGCGCACATCGCAGTACAACATTGGTGGTGACTTCGGTTTCTTCCTTGACTTGATCACTGGTGACTTCAACTACTACTACAAGCGTACTAAGGACCTGCTGATGTCAGGCGTACGTATTCCTTCTTCTTCAGGTTTCAGTTCGCTGTCTTGGACGAATGTCGGTGAGATGACCAACAAGGGTTGGGAGTTGAACGTCAATGCCAACCGCTTCCTGAAGATTGGTAAGTTTGAGGTTAGTGCAAACTTCAACGTCTGCCAGAACTTCAACGAAATCGTGAAGATGGACGAGAGCGTGCTTGAGTCTATCAACTCTGAGTGGGATGCTTCTGCACGTGGAACCTATCTGAACCGCATTCAGACAGGTAACCCGCTGGGTTCTATCTACGGACTGCGCTATAAGGGCGTTTACCAGTATTCATACGACTATCTGCTCAATCAGAAGGCCAGCCACGGTTGGACCAGCGACGAGTTCCGCGATTACATCAACGACTTCCTCGCCAGTGGAAAGACTGCTCCTGTCGCAATCGACAACGAGGGACACGTGCTGATGGATTCACGTGGTAACCCCATCCAGCAGGTTTACAACTATGCTGACGGAACTTCGACCTATAAGTTCCAGGGTGGTGATGCTATCTATGAGGATATCAACCACGATGGTCAGATCAACTCACTTGATATTGTATATCTTGGTAACTCGAACCCGAAGTACAGCGGTGGTTTCGGTATTAACTTCAGATATGGCGACTGGGCTCTGAAGACCAGTTTCACCTATCGTGGTAGCATTAAGATCGTGAACACTGCTCGCATGGGACTGGAGGAAATGTACAACGCTTACAACCAGAGCACTGCCGTTAACTGGCGCTGGCGTAAGAATGGCGACGTGACCTCAATTCCTCGCGCACTCTATAATACAGGTTACAACTGGCTCGGTAGTGACCGCTACGTAGAAGATGCTTCATTCGTCAGAATGAGTTATATCCAGTTGGCTTACAACTTCAACAAGAAGCAGTTGAAGGCCATCGGTCTCAATCGTTTGCAACTTAGCCTGTCTGGACAGAACCTGCTTGTATTCAGTAAGTATAGCGGAACCGATCCTGAACACTCTGCTGGTGCATGGGGTATCGCATACGATAACTCGCAGACTCCACGAAGCAAGTCGGTAACACTTAATATTAATGTCGGATTCTAAAAGAAGATATCAGTTATGAAAATCAAGAATATATTCAAAATAACTGCCATGTCGGCAATTGTTCTGGCAGTTTTCTGTTCTTGCAGTGACTTCCTGACTATTTATCCGACAGATAAGACTGTTGGAGAGGATTTCTGGAAGACGAAGGAAGATGTTGAAGGAATGGTGACTGGTGCCTATACGCAGATGCTGAGTTATGGTTGCCAGGAGCGTGCCATTCTTTGGGGTGCTTACCGTTCAGATGAGTTGGTGAAGTACTCAGACTATAGTAGCACAGCGCTTGAGAATATCAGTGCAGTGAACCTGCTGCCCACAATTTCCTATACATCTTGGGGAAATTTCTATAGCGTAATCAATCGTTGCAATATCGTGCTGAACCATGCTCCCGACGTGATGGAACTTGATCCGAAGTTCACACAGGGTGACTATGATGAAATTCGCGCACAGATGCTTGCTCTGCGTAGCCTTTGCTACTTCTATCTCGTACGCGCTTTCCGCGATGTACCTTATACAACTCAGTCTTATGAGGACGACGACCAGGTGTTTGTTGTTCCCCAGGTTGCTCCTGACAGCGTTCTGCAGTATTGCATCAACGACCTTGAGGAGGCTGAGCGCTACATCATGAAGTCTGGCGCCTATGGCTTGAACAACTGGCGCAATAAGGGCTATATGACCCGCGACGCTGTCTATGCCTTGATGGCCGACATCTATCTCTGGCGTGCTTCAATGACCAAAAACCGTGCTTATTACGACAAGTGCATTGAATACGCAGACAAACTGATTGACTCGAAGGATGAGTATTATCGCACAACTCATGTCGACCGTATCGGTGGTTCTCAGGAGGATAAGTATCATCTGGCAGACCTCAATTCGATGTACAACATCTTCAGTACGATATTTGGCAACCAGGATGAGAGTATCCTGGAGTGGCAGTACGATGGATCTTCTCAGTCGAACACAGCACTGCTGAACTATTACAACCGCGAAGGCGACAATGACCATCAGCACTCGAATAGTATGATCATGGCCTCTCAGGTGTTTAACTTCCCCGATGAAGCAGCCAACACCCTACAGGGTCGTAAGATCTACCATTCGAAGAATGACTATCGCTACTGGCAGTTTGTCTATGGTGTGAACAATGAGGAGGCAACAGAGTTGTCAATTCGTAAGTTCATCGCAACCTCAGGTGTTGTAAACGGTGAGGGAAGTTCAACGGGTAACGATCCTACGGGATTCACTCGTGGCGAACCTGCTACTCGTCGTAATTATAACGGCTTCAGCCAGAACTGGATTGTCTATCGTCTCACTGACGTGATGCTGATGAAGGCAGAGGCTCTGGTTCAGACTGCTGCTTCTGACAGCGACCATGTTGTTCTTGACGAAGCCTTCAATCTGGTTCAGAAAGTGAACAAGCGTGCCATGAAGGAAACAGCAACCGATACGCTGCTCATTGAGAATTTCAAGGGCAAGGAGGCTATGGAACTTCTGGTTCTTGCCGAGCGTGAGCGTGAACTTTGCTTCGAAGGCAAGCGCTGGTTCGACCTCGTTCGTTTCTGCTATCGTCACATGGAAGGCGTAGATGTCAACAAGAAGTTGGCTGATGCTACTGATTGGCCGACACTCTATTCGCCGATGCTTCAACTGATTGTCAGAAAGTATGTCAATGGCGGCGATGCTGTTTCGTATAAGATGAAGAGTGAACCGTATCTCTACTGGCCTATACAGTATAGCGAGACGCTGGTTAATAACCTGCTAAAGCAAAATCCTGTATTCCAGTTAGAAAAATCGACATCTAAGAATTAGTCATCAGACAATACGTGAAAGAGATTTTTTCTCAGAACGTCAATGATATGTATAAAAAACAAAAAATTACATATATGAAAAGAAATCGTTTTTATCATCATGCGTTAGTGCTCCTGACGGTTATGCTGGCATCTGCGACGGTTCTTACAAGTTGTAAGGAGGATATCGACGAATCGAATCTATATACCTTCACTGGTGAGACCATCGAAGACTATCTCATGAACCGAGAGGATCAGTTTAGTAGTTTCAACTACATACTGACGCGTATTGGCTATGACAAGATTCTATCTGCTTATGGTCAGTACACATGTTTCGCGCCAAACAATGAGGCCGTCGCCCATTATGTTGACAGCCTCTACAACGATGAGACAAATGTTGATCTGCCTCACAATGGTATGACCGGTCAGGGTCTTGAAGGCCTTACTGACTCGCTTTGCCGCGATATTGCCTTGTTCCACCTTTCGGCTACACCTTGGCTGGGAGTTGACATGCAGGGAAGCGTCATTTCTACCATGCTTGGCCGTGAACTGACAACATCTATTGACTCCGTTTCCGGAGCAATCCTAATCAACCGTTCAGCAGCCATCACCAGCATGGACAATGAACTTGAGAATGGTATTCTCCATGAGGTGAGTACCGTAATCACTCGTTCTAACCTTCTGGTAGCCGGTGAAATGGAGCAGCACCCCGACATCTTCGGTGTGTTCTCTCAGGCATTGAAACTGACGGGTCTTGGCGACTCGCTCATCGACCAGAAGCGAACCAACTTTGAGGAGGTAACGAAGTCCTATAACTTCTATGTTCCTGAAGAGTGTGTCCTGGGTTACACAATCTTTGCTGAAACCGACGAAGCCTTGGCTGCCAAGGGCATCACTTCTCTGGATGACTTGGCTGACTATGCTAACGAAGTCTATGCACATTCAGCAGATGCTGGTTCAGGTTGGTACGACTATTATCGTAATAATGGCAAGACCATTAGCACGGGTACCGATTATACCAATCCTTGCAATGCGCTGAATATGTTCGTTCGCTATCACATCATCAAGGCAAAGGTTCCATTCGATAAACTTGTTCGTACATTCAATGAGGTTTCTAAAGTCAACCTCTATGAATATTACGAGACAATGCTTCCCTACACCTTGCTGAAGGTTACACGTGTCACAGGTAAGCGACTCATCAACCGCTGGGTTACAAACAGCACGCTCACCGACCGAGTTGCCGAGATGGGATCTGCAAATATGTCTACTGTCATGCTTGAAGGTATCGAGGTTCTCGGTAATAATATTCAGGCCATGAATGGTTACCTGCATCCTATTAGCGACATCCTCGTCTACGACGTGAATGTTCCGCGTGGTGTTCTGAATGAGCGTCTTCGCTTCGACGACACTGCTCTCTTCGGTGAGATGATGTCCAACAATTTCCGTATGATTTCTGATGCAGAGGTTAATGCACTCAATGGCGGAAAGACTGGTACCGATGGTGCTCTTGGTGGAAACTACATCCGTATTCCTAACGGATTCTTTGATAATCTGGTGATCTACAACGGTGAAATCACACGTTTGTATTATCTGCCGGGTCAGAGCAATGGTTGGAGTAACTATCAGGGCGACGAGTTCAACTGTATGGGTCTCTACGACTTTGCATTCCGTCTGCCGCCAGTTCCCGATGGAACATACGAACTTCGCATGGGTTATACCGCTAATGGTAACCGAGGCATGCTTCAGTTCTATCTTGGACGTACTTCAGCCCTTACGAGCATGAAGGCTCTTGATATCCCTCTCGACATGCGTCATGTACCTAGCAATGAGTCATCCAGTTCAGGTGGTGTAACGGTCTATTCACCCGACGTTGTTACGGGTTGGCTGCCTTACACCAGCACCGAGGACATGGGCGTTGCTTCTGATGCTGATATGCACAACCTTGGTTGGATGCGTGGTCCTCTCTATTATACTGTTGGTAAAGGTGGTTCAACCTTGGCTCGTGCCAATGCCCAGGACCTTCGCCGCATTATTACCAAGCAGCAGTTCGAACAGGGTGATTACTGGTTGCGTTTCAAGACGGTGTTGCCGAACCTTGCTACAGCACAGTTCCACCTTGACTACATCGAACTTTGCCCAGAGAATGTCTACAACAATACTCAGTATGTTGAGGATATGTATTAATTTCTAAGATAGCATACGAATATGAAAAGAAATATGATATTCAAAAATGCACTGGTCGTCATGGCAGCCCTTGTAGCGGGCGCCATGACAACCTCCTGCAGCGACTGGGACGACCACTACGATCCTACTACGGCTGTTGAAGGGTCGGCTTCTGCCACCCTTTGGGAGAACATTTCGTCGAATTCCAGTCTTTCCCAATTTGCCGACCTGCTGCGTAAGACAGGTTATGACGAGGTGCTGAAGGCTTCCCAGACCTATACTGTATGGGCTCCTCTCAACGACACCTTCGACTATTCAACCCTTTCCCAGGAAGGCAGCGAGAAACTGCTGAAGGAATTTGTTCAGAACCACGTTGCTCGTAACAATTACGCAGCCAGTGGTGTTCTCGATGAGCAGGTCTACATGCTGAACGAGAAGGTTCATTCTTTTGTGGGCAGTGCTGGTACCTATACCATCAATGGTGTTTCGGTAGCTCAGTCCAATCTGGCAAGTAGCAATGGTGTGATGCACACTATTTCTGGCAAGCTTCAGTTCCTGGCCAACATCTATGAATCACTTGATGCTTCTGAGTTCGCCATCGATTCTATCAGTGACTATTTCCATAGTTTCGACCAGCGCGTTCTCAACATCAGCAAGAGTGTTGAGGGTCCGGTTGTAGATGGTGAGATTACCTATCTCGATTCAGTTTTCGATGAGTCGAATAGCCGTTTCAGCCTTTACAGCGCCTACATCAATAGTGAGGATAGTAACTATACGATGGTTATTCCCACAAACACTGCTTGGGAAAAGGCAAAGAATGCAATGAAGCCCTACTTCAACTACATTCCCAGCCTCACCTATCGTGAGAACGCAGGTGCATCAGGTAGTTCAAACGATGTTGCGATTGAAATCGACGATATCGATTATCTTCGTGACTCTGTTATGAATCTTTCGTTGTTCCGCGGATTGTTCTTCAATAACAATCTCTATGACAACGGAGCCCTTAACACTTTGGCTACAGGCCAGCGTCTGCAGGTTGACTCTCTTGTGACGACTTCCTATCGCCGTTCATCTACTTCTCGTCAGAAACTCTATTCTGAAGATGCTGCTGCACTCTTCGAGGGAACGACACGAGTAGATAAGAGTAATGGTGCCATCTTCGTCACCGACGATAGCCTGCGCGTTCATCCCTGGCTCTTCTGGAATCCGATGTTAGAGAACGAGGCTGAACTGTCAACTAATATTGGTAGTGTTTCTACGGGTCGTTCTTCTATTGTTACCATTTCGGCAGGAACCAAGAATCCTGCTATCGAGGGAACTGTTTCCAATGATGCCTATCTGGAACTTTCGAATAGTACAGCATCAAACAACCCTGTGGTCAACATGTACTTGAAGAACTTGCTCTCTACGACATATGTCATTTATGCAGTGATTCTGCCGCCGACTATTACGAATCCGGCAGCAGAGTCTAAGCCCAATGCCTTTACGGCACAACTTTTCTACAATCGTGAGAATGGTTCAATTGCAGCCGCTCCTTATACATTTGGTGGAACTGGTCACGTATTCTTCTCCGATTCTTCGAAGATTGATACGGTTTGTCTGGGTGAATACACATTCCCCATGGCTTATGCCCATATTCCTGACAATCCTGCTCCTTATGTTCGTATCACGGGTGCCGTAGGTAGAAAGAAGGAGCCGCTGACCCCCGATGAGTCATACGACCGTGTGATTCGTCTCGACTGTCTCCTTGCTGTGCCTAAAGAACTGGATGACTACATGAAGGAACATCCTGACTATGTATATCCGAGAAATTACAAATAAGTCTCTCCCTCTAAATAATTATGATAATGAAAAAACATCATATTTTTGGTATTAGCATTCTTCTGTCGTTTGCAGTATGTTTGACGACATATGCGCAAGACGATGTTGAATATGCCGACGACGTTGAAGAAACTGTCGTCAAGAAGAAAGCGCAGGTGAAGAAGCCCCAGTATCCCACAATGGAAGTCAAAGGCGTTGTGGTTGATGCTGTGACTAAAGAACCCCTTGCCGGTATTCAGGTGCAGGCTCTTAACGACCGAAACTACGCGGCCATGACCAATGCGCAGGGTGAGTTCACCATTAAGGTGCCGACGTTTGCCACAGCACTCTATGTCTATGCTCCGCGTTATCTGGCTCAGCAGGTAGGCATTGGTCGCAATGACAAACCACTTCACATCTCAATCATTGCCGACAAGTTTAAGACCATGTACGAGAATGGCACTCAACTGGGTGCATTTGGTCAGACCACTGTTAACAACACGATGTCCTATTCGGCTGAAACTGAGATTGAGAATAATCTCGGAGCAGATGTTCGCGCCATCAATCGTTCAGGAGGTCCTGGCTACGGAGCAGCAATGTTCATTCGTGGTCTCAACTCGCTCAATGCCAATGCACAACCTCTCGTTGTTGTCGATGGTATCATTCGCGATATGCAGGAAACTCGCAGTTCGCTCCACTATGGCGACCTCAATAACCTCTTCCTCAATATCTCTCCCGATGATATCGAGAAGATTCAGGTTCTGAAGAACGCCACTGCACTTTACGGAGCAAAGGGTGGTAATGGTGTTATCCTCATCACTACCAAGCGCGGCCATTCTATGGCAACCCGCATCAATGCGAATGTAGGCGTAGGTGTTGTCACTCTCGGCAAGTTGCCCGAAGTGATGGATGCAAGTCAGTATCGCCTCTACGCATCTGAAATGCTCGGAAGTTATCCCGACATCAACAAGTATGAAGGCAATCTCAATTTCCTGAATGACGATCCGACGAAATATTATTATAATATGTATCACAATGATACGGATTGGTCGAAGGAAGTCTATCATACTGCACTCACCCAGAACTACAACATCAACGTGCAGGGTGGTGATGAAGTCGGTATGTACAACCTTTCGCTAGGTTATGCCAATGCTCAGAGCACTGCTCGTGAGAATGCTTTCAATCGTCTGAATGTCCGTTTCAATACCGACATCAACGTTGTTGATAAACTCACGACTCGTTTCGATATGTCTTATGCAAAGATCAACCGCAACGTCTTCGACAATGGTGCCCCTGAGGATTTCTCCTCTTCACCAGTTTCGTCACCGACATTCCTCGCACTGATCAAGTCGCCGTTCCTCAATCCTTATACATTTAGTTCAGTGACAGGTCAACTCACCTCTACACTGTCTGAGGCCGACGATTTCCTCTATGATCTCGATAAGGACATCACGCTTCCTAACCCCAGCGCAATGCTTGAGTTTGGTAATGCTATTAACAAGAACCGTTCTGAGTACACCAACTTCAATGCTGTAATCGCACCGAAGTATGAGTTCTCGCCGAACTTCTCTATTTCAGAGACCTTCAGTTATACTCTCGACCGTATTTCCGAGCGCTACTATCGTCCGAAGACAGGTTTCCCCATGTTCCTGATTGAAGGCGTAGGTTATGTTCAGGCTCTTGCCCGTTCGACCTTTAGCAAGGAAACAAGCATCTTGAGCGATACGCGTCTGCAGTTTACCAAGCAGATTCGTGAGCATTTCCTCGACCTCTATGGTGGTTTCCGCTTCACATCGTTTGCTTTCGATCAGAATACTCCTGAGAGCCAGCGCCCGTCAGGTGCTAACGATAAGCAGCCTAATGTGACCTCCAGTGGTCTTACCGATGTAGATGGTGTTGATGACGCTTGGAAGAGCATCACGTGGTATGCTAATGCTGACTACAACTATCGCAACCGCTATTTCGCACAGGTTACACTCGCCCTTGAAAGCAACAGCCGCTTCGGTGACAACTCTTCGGGCCTGAGCCTTGCAGGTGTGAAATGGGGTATTTTCCCAAGTGTTCAGTTGGGATGGGCTCTCACGAATGAGGCATGGTTCCCGAAGACCGATGCCATCAACTACCTCCTTCTGAAGGCAGGCTTCGACATCTCCGGTAACGACGACATCAACAACTATGCTGCACGTACATCGTTCAATGTATTCAAGTATCTGAACACACTGACATCTAATCAACTCAGCAACATTGGTAACGATAAGATTACGTTTGAGAAGACCCGTAAGATCAATCTCGGCCTCACTTCCTACTGGCTTGAGAACCGACTCGGTGTCAACTTCGACTATTATCTTAACCACACCTCTAACTTGCTTACGCTGAAGAGTTTTGAGAATCCTGTGGCTGGTATCAACAACTACTGGTCTAATGGTGGTTCGCTCGACAACACTGGTTTCGAACTCACAGTAACTGGCAAGCCTGTTGTATCGAAGGATTGGAATATTGAGGTAGGTGCCTCTATGGGACACTACGTCAATAAGATCAAGTCTCTCCCCAACGACGATTTGCTCTATGTCGGTGGAAAGCAGACCGCTAATGGATTCACTTCCTCAGTTTACGGAACCGACAATATTGCCACTATCGTTGGAGAGTCGGCAGGTAGTTTCTACGGCTACAAGTTCGAGGGAGTGTTTGCAAGTGATGCCGAGGCTGCAGCCGCAGGCAATGGTGGTTATCTCTACATGCTCGACAACACTGGTGCTCAGCAGCCATTTAAGGCTGGCGATGCTCATTTTGCCGATCTTAATGGTGATGGTCAGATTTCGGCAGCCGATAAGACTATTATTGGCAACCCCAATCCCGA
Organism: Prevotella sp.; assembly: GCA_024697645.1. GTDB lineage: Bacteria > Bacteroidota > Bacteroidia > Bacteroidales > Bacteroidaceae > Prevotella. Next base: position 21,533 of record JAILFH010000015.1, on the reverse strand, counting down.
CATCTATGGTAACATCTTTGGCAATGTGCAGTGGAAGGACCTCACTCTCTCTGTAGGCTTCAACTACTCGCTTGGCAACGACGTCTTCAACTATCAGCGCAGCGTTCTCGAGGCTGGTTCTAATTTCTATAATCAGACCACAGCCGTTGTCAATCGCTGGCGTTATGAAGGTCAGGTCACTGACGTTCCTCGCATCAGTTATGGCGATCCCATGGGTAATAGCCGCTTCAGCAGCCGCTGGATTGAGGATGGCAGTTATCTGCGTCTGAAGACCGTCCGTCTCACTTACAAGGTGCCCGTCAGTTTCTCTTGGCTGCAGGGACTCCAGGTTTGGGCAGAAGGCAACAACCTGTTTACCCTTACCCACTATGTTGGAAGCGATCCTGAGTTCTCAGTCGCCAACTCAGTCCTTTATCAGGGCATCGATGCTGGCAACGTTGCACTCAGCCGTAGTTTTGCAGTTGGTTTGAAGATTAATCTCTAAAGAATTCATACAGTCATGAAAAAGTATATTTTTATCATAGCAGCATTCTTCTGCCTGGCCTTTACCGCTACATCGTGTTCAGATCTGTTGGAAACTGAATCTCATCGTCAGACCTTCGATCCCGAACTCAATGAGAAGACGGACTCCATGTTCTACACCCTTGGTATTCTGAAGGGTGTGCAGCAGGCCATTGACCAGTATGTACTCGTCAACGAGATGCGAGGCGATCTTACCGCTGTTAATCAGTTTACAGAGGCCGATATTCGTTCTCTGGCTAACTTCTCAGCCACCGTTGAGAATAAATACGATTCAGCCTACGTCTTCTATCGTATTATTAACAACTGTAACTACTTCATCGCTCATCGCGACACTTCACTGCTTACTGGTAGCCGCAATGTAACTATTCCCGAGTATGTGCAGGCAAAGTCTATTCGTGCTTGGGCTTACATCCAGTTGGCAAAGATCTATGGTGAGGTTCCTTTCTTCACCGATCCTGTCACCAGCATCAGTGAGGCTAATGAAGTACGTGAGAAGAAGGACATCAAGGGCATCTGTGCAGCATTGGCTGACGACCTGATTCCCTATTCTGGAACAGCAGTGCCTAACTATAACCCGACCGGTCAGACCAGTGTCGATATTGGTCGTACCAATAGTGGTTCTGTGAAGTATGTCGATATGCGCAACGTGATGTTCCCTGTCGACCTCGTTCTTGGCGATCTCTACTTGGAGTCTGGCGACTATCTCAATGCCGCTAAGTCCTACTTCGAGTATCTGCGTGCCAATCAGGCTTCTGCCGATTGGTATCTCTCGTTTAGTGATAGAGATGATGCACTGTATTATCTGCCTGCATCTAAGTTGACAGATCTGCCTGCCGACATCAACTTCCTTTTCACGTCGCACACCGGCAACATCAGCGTCACCACGTGGAATTCCATCTTCAGCCAGAGCACACCTCAAGATGTGATTACTTATGTGCCGATGGCAGTTAACAAGACCAAGGGACAGGTGACAAGCCTGCCGCGCTTGTTCGGTTACAACTACTATACGACTGACGTTGAGTCGACAACCTCTGGTGAAGGTGACGATGCATCAACAACCTATGTCATCGACTATAGTTCCATCTATCTGAAGGACCGTCAGATTGACCCCTCGCAGGCTTATCTTGACCTTTCCGACAGCCAGGAGTTCTACTATGTTCCCACAGGTTCTGCAACTGCTGCAGGCAACGTGAAGACTACTTATGTAACTGGTGACCTTCGTCGTTATGTGACAATGAATTCGGCAACTGTCGATGATTCCACATTCTATGTGAATCGTAAGTACATGACGGGTAATGTCAACATCTATCGCACTACTCAGGTCTATCTGCGTCTGGCAGAGGCTCTCAACCGCATGGGCTATCCCGATGCAGCCTTTGCAATTCTGAAGGATGGTCTGAATGTGGATATTTCGGAAGGCGAGTCTGCTTACGTTCGTCCTGAGACTATTGAGATGCTCAAAACGACTATCCCGTTCTTCTCGGATGCCAATATCTCTATGTTCCAGAACAACTTTGGTATCCATTGCTATGGAAGTGGCTATACGGAAGGTCTCTATTCTTCTTATCAATATGATAGTGAACTTCAGAAGAAGGCTACTCAATTGAACGAGGAGTTTGGTCTTGATATTCAGCCTATTATCACAACAGACTCTATCGACGAAGAAGGCAATGTTTATTATACCGTCAGTTGGAATCTTGAGGACCAGATTAATATTGTTGAGGACCTCATCTGCGACGAGTATGCTCTTGAACTGGCATTCGAAGGCTATCGCTTCGGCGACCTTTGCCGCATCGCCCGTCACAAGAACCAGGATGCAACCTATGGATCCAACTTCGGTGGCAGATGGATTGCCAAGAAACTTGAGAACAAGAATGCAGTGGTTGACTTGACCAACGAGACTAACTGGTATCTGCCTTTTAGTAAGTAAGAACCAACCGACAGCATTCATGCGTCTTTGAAAACAACGTAGGGATGGGGAGGCCTCCCCGTTCCTACGTTCTTTTTTTCCACATTGCAACAATTCTATCTAGACGAACAGTATTATTTCAACATCCAAAAAGCATGAAACAAACAATTCTAACAATAGCCTTGGTTCTGATGGCAGTTTTTGGTGCCAATGCCCAGACCGACAGTCTTCTCTATCATTTCGGCTTTCTGACCACTGCCGATGATAGTGGCGTTTATACAGGCAAACTCTGTCAGGGTGCCACTCTCCACGACTACAATGATCAGCATGTTCTGGACTTGGGAAGCGACAACGGTTATTTCGATTTCGGTGAGGAGTTCGGCAAAGTCATCGGGTCTCTCTCTGGCAACTATACCATTGCGGTCAATGTGTTCGTGCCCGAGGATGCTGATATCAGCCACAATGGCAATTTCATCTGGTGTTTTGCGCGCAGTTCGTCTGAGGGCTATATGTTCCTCAATGCAAAGGATTCGCGTTTCGCCATTACCCTCACCGATTATGAAGGTGAGGTGGGTGTAACTGCCCGCAATCCGCTGAAGCAAGGTCAGTGGAACAGTTTTGTGCTCGTCCATTCTGGCAACACCGTTCGTCTCTATGTCAATGGTGTTTCGGCTTCTAAGTCTGTTCGCGTCCATCCCGCCGACATTGGCTCTACTACACAGAACTACATCGGACGTAGTTGCTACGAAGGCGATGCCTATCTTCGCGACGTGCTTGTCCACGACTTCCGCGTCTACAACTATTCTCTGCCTTCGGGTCAGATAGTAGCCTATTCGCAGACAATCAAGTCACTCAATGCTTATGCCGACTCCTTGCGTTTCGATGCGCAGATGCATGAGTTCACACTTGGTGATGTCAGCCAACTCAAGGATGATATCGAACTTCCGACCAGTTATAAGGAGATTTCTATCTCTTGGTCTTCCAGCGACAATGGAGTCATCACAGCCGATGGTCATATCACGCGCCCAGTTGCAGGAAGTGATGTGGCACATGCAGTCCTCACTGCTCATATGACGGCAGGCGAGAACCAGTCTTTCGACCGTGATTTCGAAGTGGGCGTTCTACCTGAACTCAGCGATGAGGAGACTGTAGCAGCCGACTTGGCAGCCCTCACTATCCCAGGTCATCCCAACAATGTCTACACTTCGCTCACGCTACCGACTGTTACTGAGAATGGTTCAGTTCTTTTCTGGAAGTCTAACGATCCAGAATGGATGACTGATCAGGGTAGGGTAGTGAAGTTGCCTGAGGGTGAGAAGCATCATCTCACGCTTACCGCCACTGTCAGCAAGGGAAAATGCAAGGGGACGCGCGACTTCGATGTCACCATTCACGAACGCGAGCCTTATACCAATTATCTCTTTGTCTACTTCCCCTCTAATAGCAACGAGAACCTTTACTACGCTCTTTCTAATGACGGATACAATTTCACGCCAATGAATAATGGCTATCCAGTGGTCACTGCCGATACCATTGCCATCAAGAAGGGCGTTCGCGATCCTCACTTGCTGCGTGGTCCCGACGGAATGTTCTATATGGTTAACACCGACATGCGTTCAGCAGAAGGATGGTCTTCCAACCGAGGCATTGTGATGATGAAGTCGCCCGACCTTATCCATTGGACTCACTCCACCGTTCATTTCCCCGAGCGTTTTGCTGGTACTAACTTTGCCAATGTCACTCGCGTATGGGCACCAGAGACCATCTGGGATGAGGAAGCCCAGAAATTCATGGTTTATTTCTCGCTTCTTACTAATGATCGAACCATTCCCTACGACAAGGATTTCTATTGCTATGCCAATGCAGACTTCACCGATCTCGAAGGCGAACCCACGTTCTTCTATGATCGAGGCTCAGCAACCATTGATATGGACATTGTCTATAACGAGTCTGATTCACTCTATCATGGTTTCTACAAGAATGAAGGCGAGGGTGGTATATGCAAGGTAACAGCACGTTACCTGACTGCCCGACCGGGTGAGGCGCCAGGTAGTCAGTGGTCGGTGCCTACAGGAACTCTTCAGCAGACTCGTGAGAATGTTGAGGGTGCAGGCGTGTTCAAACTCATCAATCAGGATTCCTGGATTCTGATGTACGACTGCTATTCCAATGGACATTATCAGTTCTGCTCGTCTTCCGACCTAGAGAACTTCACGTTTGTTCAGAACACGCAGACCAGTGGAATATTTACACCGCGTCATGGAACAGTTCTTCCTATTACTGAGGAAGAGACTGAGGCCCTGCTGAAGGCGTTCCCGCTTAATAGTGACGCAACTCCGAAGATTAGCGGAGCACGTAATAGTCACGTGAAGCAGACTAATGTGACGATATCCAATCCGTCTTCGTCATCAGCCGAGGGCACGGTCTATCTGCCTGTTGACCCTTCTGCCGACCTGACAAGTTTCGATCCAGAAATCATTGCAACTGCGGGTGGCATTGTTTCGCCTCAAGGCGCACAGGATTTCTCGCAGGGCTCCGTAGTCTATACGGTTTCAGACCCCTCTAATCCCGATTCGCCGCTTACCTACAATGTGAAAGTTGAAATGGTGGGAAATCCTATCATTCCTGATTTTCATGCTGATCCTGAGGTGCTTTTCTCACGCAAGACAGGACGCTTTTATGTCTATCCTACTACTGATGGCTATGCTTCTTGGGGAGGCTATACCTTCGACGTATTCTCTTCGCCCGACCTCCTCAACTTCACCAACGAGGGTACAATCCTCAATCTGAAGAGTGGCGAGGATGTCGCATGGGCATCGGGTAATGCCTGGGCTCCTTGCATAGAGGAGAAGTTCATGAATGGCAAGTGGCGCTATTTCTTCTATTTCAGCGGACAGAACACCACCTTGCGAAAGAAGACGCTGGGCGTTGCTGTCAGTGATAGTCCCACAGGACCATTTAAGGCTTCATCTGCTCCGTTGTTCACTTCGTCCTCTGCAGGTCAGATGATTGATTCCGACGTGTTCACCGACCCCGTTTCCGGTCAGACCTATTTCTATTATGGTAACGGAGGTCTCTGCTATCGTCTTCTGTCTGACGACATGATGTCTGTGCGCGGCAATGAGTATGTCATTACGCCAAAGGGCGGCACGCTTTCCGACTATGCATTCCGCGAGGGAGCCTATGTGTTCTATCGCAACGGGCTTTACTATTTCCTGTGGTCAGTTGATGATACGGGCTCAACCAACTATCATGTGGCTTATGGAACTTCCACATCTCCTACGGGTCCAATCGAGGTTGCCACACAGCCTATTGTGATTATTCAGAATCCCTCGAAACGAATCTACGGAACTGGTCATAACTCTATTGTCAATATTCCGGAAACCGATGATTGGTATATTGTTTACCATCGCATCAATCCCAATTATCTTGACAATTCACCAGGTGTTCATCGCGAGGTTTGTGCCGATCGCCTCACTTTCAATGCTGACGGTTCCATTCAGCGAGTAACGCCTACAAACAAAGGAATCGATCCTGTTGTGATTGAGAATCTTGAAGACCTTATTAGTGGTATTGAGGAGGTGGAGTCCAACTCTACAAATGAAGGCAGCAAGGCCGTATCGGTTACTTATTTCTTGCCCGATGGCACCAGTCTTGGCGTAAATCCTCCCACTCGTTCCGGTCTTTATTTGCGTCGCGAAGTGCTTGAAAATGGGCAAACTCGTACGCTGAAGATTCTTCGTCGCTGATTTGTTTAAAGGAACTCAATCTTCAAAGCATCTATTTGCAGTGTTAAGCAAAAGGGTTCAAATACCTCAGTCAGTTATCAGCACTGATAAACTAAAAGGATTGAATGCCCAAGGTTCTTATCAGCATAGTTAAGCAAAAGGGTTTCAGTGTTCCAGATGATTATCAACACTGCTTACAAATAACTATTTGTCAATGAAGTCCTCTCCGCTTAGTGGAGGGGACTTCATCGTTTTCGGAGTTGGTTATTCTCTATATTCTGTTCTATGTGAAGTTTTTCTAAACACATTAGCAACTTTCTTTTACCTTATCCATTTTCCTTTATTTTCTCTATTGCTTAAATCTGCCGTAGTTTTAACGGCTTGTTTATCAACCGTCATTTGTCCTTTATCGTTCAAAACAACTCCTTTCATGAAGTAATAAGTCACTTATTGAAAAGTAATATGTTACTTATTGGTCGGTAATATGTCACTTATTACTCAGTAATATGTTACTTATTACTTTGTAATATGCCACATATTACTTCCTAAAACCATAGTTTTCTCTCTGCAAAACACAATCTTTGTTCCTTTCATATTTGGCAGAAGTTACTTTACTGAACCATTTTAGTCACACATAACGGATTATTTTTCTCTCAAATTATTGATTCGATTTTGTGCTCTGATAAATTCTTTGTAACTTTGCAAGAACAACAATGAGGTATCATGAACTGAAGAATAGATTGGCGGAACGCTATGGCGAGGCTGAGGCCGCAGCAGTGGTTCGCTATCTATTGGAAATGAAATACGGCTTGTCGATGGTGGATGTTGCCTGTGGCAAGACCGAGACGCTCGACGAATTGCAGTTGAGTGCAGATCTTCAGCGTTTGGAAAATGGTGAGCCCTTGCAGTATGTCGTGGGTGAAGCGGAGTTTTTCGGGCGTCGTCTCCACGTGACTCCTTCGGTGCTGATTCCACGTCCCGAGACAGAGGAACTTGTCTCATGGTGTCTCGAATTGCGCAATGATTCCGACCTTTCCAATCATCCTGCGATTCTTGATATTGGTACAGGTTCTGGTTGCATTGCCTGCACGTTAGCTGCCGAGTGGCCAGAGGCAAAAGTTTCCGCATGGGATATTTCTGAAGAAGCGTTGGAAGTCGCTCGCGAAAATGCCAAACGACTCCAAGTTCATGTTCAGTTCGAACAGAGAGATGCGTTAATGGGGAACGAAATTCAAGATTCAAGTTCCAAAAATCAGTTCCCCAGTTCAGAGTCGGAGAATTCGAATTTTACTTCGCAGCCAGAAAAGGAAATCATAACTCTCAACCCTCAACTCTCAACTCTCAACTCCTCTTGGGATTTCATCCTTTCTAATCCTCCTTACATTTGTCAGCAAGAAGCGGCATCAATGGAGGAGCATGTATTGGAGCACGAACCCCATCTGGCGTTGTTTGTAAAAGACGACGACCCCTTGATTTTCTATCGGGCAATTGGTGCTTATGCCATTGAGGCATTACGACCGGGTGGTTGGCTTCTCTTTGAGATTAATCCTCTTTATTCTGAGGATTTGAGGAAGTTGTTGGAAACATTGGGTTTCGGACGCGTGGAAACGAAAAACGATCAATTTGGTAAGACAAGATTCATTAGAGCATGGAAAAGAACAAACAAATAACCGAGCAGCAAGCCCGAACAAAACTGATGACGCTTTGTGCGCGCAGTGAGCATTCTTCGGGTGAAATCTTGCAGAAGATGCGTCTTTGGGGGCTTAGCGATGAGGCTCAAGCCCGAGTGATGGAGAAGTTGATAGCAGATAAATTTGTTGACGACGAGCGCTTCACCCGTGCTTTCGTCAATGATAAGATTCAGTTCAATTCCTGGGGTCGTCGTAAGATTGAACAGGCTCTCTGGGCGAAGGGCGTCGATAAATCCATCCAGCAGAAAGTGCTCGACGAAGTACCTGAGGAGGACTATCTGAGAGTCCTCCGTCCCCTGCTGAAGAGCAAGCAGCGTAGCATTTCAGCCCGCAATGATTTTGAACGTCAGATGAAACTCATCCGTTTTGCACAGAGTCGTGGATTTTCGATGGATCAAATTGAAAAATCCCTTGAAATTTAGGGTCATAGAAGAGTCTCTGAACTGTGAGAAACTCTATATTGGTAATCCGTGAAATAAAGGAAACAAGAATAAATTTGTGTCATCCGTGGTTAAAAATCTGAAGAAGGACTCCAACTCTGCAGGAAAGAGCGAAGGGAGAGAATCCCGTTCCAGTTTCTGGACCCGCCTCTTCGATCTCATCTCACCCCGTTTGTGTCTTGTGTGTGGAGGTCGATTGGCAGAGAGTGAGGAGTATGTCTGCAGTAGTTGCATGATGGTTCTGCCGCGGTCCGATCACGCTGAAGACCCCTACGACAATGAAATGGCACGTTTGTTTTGGGGCAAGATTCAACTGGAGCGTGCGGCTGCGTGGCTCTACTACCAACCAAGTGTTTCGGTGAGCAATATTGTCCAGGAAATGAAATATCGTAACCGCCCGGCGATAGGACGCTATTTCGGTAGCATAATGGCAACGGAGTTTCTGCCGAAGCATTTCTACAGCGACATTGATGCTCTTGTTCCCCTTCCCCTTGCCAAGGAGCGTGAGCGACAGCGTGGTTATAATCAGGCCCAGGAGATTGCAGTGGGAATAAGTGCTGTCACCTCCATTCCCATTGTCGATAACGCTGTTATACGAACACACTTTGTTGAAAGCCAGACTCGTAAACGGGCAGATGAACGCAGACAAAATGTAGAGGGAACTTTTAAGTTGGCGAATCCCGATCTGTTGGTTGGGCGTCATGTGTTGGTGGTCGACGATGTGGTGACTACTGGTGCTACGATGACGGGCTGTTGCGAGGAACTCCAGCAAGTCGAAGGGATTCGTATCAGTATAACCTCCCTCGGTTTCACTCACGGCTAAGAATGATTGCGAAAGGAAGAAAAAACATATTTTCTGTTAAAAAACTTGCAATCAGAAGTTGGATGTTGTAATTTTGCAGTGGGAAATCATTAAAAATAAAGATATATGGATCAAATGAAGAAGGCATTTGCTGCCAAACTATTGAAAATCAAGGCAATAAAACTCCGTCCACAAGAGCCTTTCACTTGGGCAAGTGGTTGGAAGTCGCCCATCTATTGTGATAACCGAAAGGTAAATTCCTATCCTGAGGTGCGCACCTATGTAAAGTTGCGTCTGGTGAGTCTTATCCTTGAGCGCTATCCCGATGTAGAGGCCATTGCAGGCGTTGCCACAGGAGCCATCTCTCAGGGTGCACTCGTTGCCGATGCGCTCGGACTTCCGTTTGCCTATGTACGTCCGAAACCGAAGGATCACGGTATGGGCAATCAGATTGAAGGCGAATTGCAGGCAGGTGCGAAGGTGGTCGTCGTTGAAGACCTCATCTCCACGGGTGGCTCGTCGCTGAAGGCTGTTGATGCTCTTCGTCAGGCTGGCATAGAGGTGATGGGTATGGTGGCAAGTCATACCTATGGTTTTGCAGTTGCTGAGGAGGCCTTCCGCGAGGCTGGTGTTGAATTGACAACACTTACCGACTATGAACACGTCATTGCAGAAGCAGCAGAAACGGGCTACGTGTCAGAATCCGACTTGGAACTTCTTCGCGAGTGGCGTAAGAATCCTGCTGAATGGGGCAAATAGTGAGTAATAAATATTAAGAAATGAGTAATGGCTCTGTGCGTTGCCTTCGGGTTTGTGGGTTCCATTCTCAAATAAAAATCCAATTGTAATGAGTAGTAAGTTTGAAAGCAGCGTGCGTGAAATCAAGGCGCCGCAGCAGAAAGTATATGAGATGTTGAGTAATCTGCAGAACCTCGAGCGCGTGAAAGACCGCATTCCTGAGGACAAACTGCAAGGCCTCGAGTTTGATGCTGATTCCGTCAGTGTTGAGGCTCCAATGGTGGGCAAGGTCAGCCTGCACGTCGTTGACCGTGAGGAACCGAAGACCATCAAGTTTGAAAGTATGGAGAGTCCTGTGCCCTTCAATTTCTGGGTACAGTTGCTGCCTGTCACTGAAGAAACCTGTAAGATGAAACTCACCATGAAAGCCGAGTTGAATATGTTCCTTAAGGCGATGGTGCAGAAACCTCTTCAGGAAGGCATTGAGAAAATGGCTGATGTCCTTCAGGCATTGAACTACGTACAGGAAGAAGAAGTTTAAAAAGGTACAAGGAGCAAAAATTGCTTTTTTAATTTGAGAGTTTACTCTGAACTTTTAAACCCCTTGAACTTTTGAACTCTTGAATCTTTGAACCGCCTAAGGGCATTAGAAACGAATATGGCAGAAAAACTTTGGAGTAAGAATTACGAGATGACCTCGGAGATTGAGCGTTTCACCGTAGGTCGCGATCGCGAGATGGACCTCTATCTGGCACCTTTCGACGTGCTGGGATCTATGGCTCACATTACGATGCTCGAAAGCATTGGATTGCTCGAGCGCGAGGAACTCGACGTATTGTTGGCTGAACTGCGAACTATCTATCAGCAGTGCGAGCGTGGTGAGTTTGTCATTGAGGAAGGCGTTGAGGATGTTCACTCACAGGTGGAACTTATGCTAACGCGTCGACTCGGTGATGTGGGTAAGAAAATCCATTCCGGTCGTTCGCGCAATGATCAGGTGCTTGTCGACCTGAAACTCTTCATCCGTCACGAATTACAAGAGGTAGTGATGCTTGTCAAGAAACTCTTCGACCGACTGCAGGAACGAAGCGAGGAGACGAAGCATGTGCTTATGCCGGGATATACCCATCTTCAAGTGGCAATGCCCTCAAGTTTCGGACTTTGGTTCGGCGCCCATGCAGAAAGTCTCTGCGACGATATCCTCATGCTACAGGCAGCCTATCGTCAGACAAACCGCAATCCCCTTGGTTCGGCTGCAGGCTATGGTTCTTCATTCCCGCTTAACCGTCAACTCACCACCGATTTACTGGGTTTCGACTCGATGGCATACAACGTAGTCTATGCCCAGATGGGTCGAGGAAAAACCGAACGTAGTGTCAGTTTTGCTCTTGCCTCTGTAGCGGGTACACTTTCAAAATTGGCCTACGACGCCTGTCTATTCAATTCCCAGAACTTCGGTTTTGTTCGTCTGCCCAAGGAATGCACTACGGGTTCCTCAATTATGCCGCATAAGAAGAACCCCGATGTGTTCGAACTTATCCGTGCGAAGTCGAACAAACTTCAGGCTCTGCCACAACAGGTTGTGCTCATCATGAACAATCTGCCCACAGGTTATTTCCGCGACCTGCAGATTATTAAGGAAGCCTTCCTCCCTGCTTTCGATGAACTGAAAGACTGTCTGCGAATGGCTACCTATATCGTAGAGCGTATGGAGGTGAATGAGGAAATCTTAGATAATCCCATCTATGACCCGATGTTCTCGGTTGAGGAAGTCAATCGACTCGCAGCCTCTGGTGTTCCTTTCCGCGATGCTTATAAGCAAGTGGGATTGCAAATTGAGGCAGGCGAATTCCATGCTGACCGTAACATTCATCATACCCATGAGGGCAGTATCGGCAATCTGTGCAATGAGCAAATTGCCCAACTCATGGAAACCCGCCTTGCCGAATTCCATTTCGAACGCGCCGAGGAAGCAGAAAAGAAACTCGTGGAATAGTGTTTGGATTTTCGAATAAGAATTACATCTGTGTCATCCGTGTATAAATATTTACGAGGCAATTCCCTTCCCTTTAGGGATTGGATGAGGGTGAGTTTCTTCTTTTTCCTCTTCCTTCTTTCTTCCTGTGGCGATACGCAGCAGGAATACACGACACATGCCTGCTACCTTGTCATTGATAACGCCTCGCACAATGATGCTACGCTTGGTTCGGCGATGACGCCTTATTCGAACGTGTTTACAACCATCACTGTAGTTTCAAAGAACGGAGCGCGTTATTTTGTTTTCAAAAGTAATCAGCAGACATCTTCGGAGTCCATTTTCAATGCTATTGATGCCAAGCGAACGCTGATTTGTGGTATGAATAACGGAGTTATTGTGGGTTATGGCGTTCTCTCCGACCCGCTGACATTCTATGCTTACGACCGCGAATGCCCTAATTGTTTCGACCTTGCCCGCATCCCAATTCGTAGTTATCCCATATCCGTTGCCTCCAATGGAATTGGAACTTGTGCCGTTTGCCAGCGCCAATACAATCTGAATAGCGGAGGAATTATCGTTGCAGGTGATGCAGGCAAAAAACTCACACGCTATCGTTCCGCCACAACTGGTCCCTACGGAGTGCTCACGGTAAATTGATGATGATGTCGAGGAAGGAGGAACGAGGAATGAGGAACGGGATTACTTTTTTGTCTTTTTTACAGATAGTCTCTCTTTTATCCGTGAAAAATGTCCACTAAAAAATCCGTGTTAATTTGAAAATAAGCCTTCATCCTTGTTGTCTGTGCTTCTAAAGTCGCAGGAATATTATTAAAATTCTTAAATAATTTTGGCAGTTCGTCTTTTTTGCTGTATCTTTGCATTTCGAAATTACAGAGGTAGTTTCCCCTATACTGAAGCGAATCGAAGTATCGGGTAATAATATTAAATATTGCCGCAATGGTGGAATTGGTAGACACGAGGGACTTAAAATCCCTTAGCCAGTGATGGCTGTGCGGGTTCGAGTCCCGCTCGCGGCACTTTCTTTTATGTCACTTTTCAAGGGCAACGTTTTCTTTTTGGTTTCGTTGCCATGAAACTAGATAAACAAGTAATTTTTCAAGCGAATCAAAGAAATATAAAATTTTCATCATGCGTAAAAATGTCATTCTTGCTGTGCTCGCAGCATTCGTTTTTGTATTAACGTCGTGTTCGAAACTCGGCGCACTTTCTGCCGACAATTTCGAAGTAACTCCCAACCCCCTGGAGACACAGGGTGGCAAGGTGCCCGCTACGATCAATGGTAAGTTCCCTGAGAAATATATGAAGCGCAAGGCAGTTGTAACTGTTATTCCTGAACTGCGCTATGCCGATGGACAGGTGGCACAGGGTATGCCCGCCACATTCCAGGGCGAGAAGGTTCTTGGCAACGACCAGACCATCTCCTATCGTCTCGGTGGACACTACACGATGAAGACAGAGTTCGACTATGTGCCCGACATGCAGAAGAGTGACATGTATCTCACCTTCCAGGCTCGTATTGGCAAGAAGCAGGTTGCTGTTCCTGCCGTGAAGGTTGCCACGGGTGTTGTAGCCACGAGCGAACTCTATAAGCAGACGATGATGCAGGCAGGTGGCTGTATTGCTCCTGACTCCTTCCAGCGCATCCAGAGCCAGAAACTCGATGCAAGCGTGAAGTTCCTCGTCAATCAGGCTGTGCTCCGTCAGAGTGAACTGAAGAACAATTCCGTACAGGAGTTCGTTCGTCTGCTTCAGAAGATTAATGCCGATCGCGGTGAGAAACTTGCTATTAAGAACGTAGAGGTTGAGGCATTCGCATCGCCTGAGGGTGGTTTTGAATACAACGATCGCCTTGCTTTGAAGCGTCAGGATGCTTCTGAGGACTATGTCCAGAAGACCCTGAAGCAGACCAAGGTTGACACAGACGTTGATGCTCACTATACCGCACAGGACTGGGAAGGTTTCCAGCAACTCGTTCAGGCATCTAATATTCAGGACAAGGATGTCATCCTCCGTGTCCTCTCGATGTATAAGGATCCAGAGCAGCGCGAGCAGCAGATTCGTAACATGAGTGAGGCATTCCGTGAACTTGCCGACGGTATTCTTCCTGAACTTCGTCGTGCCCGTATGACTATCAACTACGATGTTGTAGGTCGTTCTGATGAGCAAATCAAGGAGCAGTATGCTACCGACGCTACCAAGTTAAGCGTTGAGGAGATGCTCTATGCAGCAGCACTCACCGATAATGACGCAGAGAAGGAAGCCATCTATAAGAAGACTGCCCAGTATTGGGACAAGGACTATCGCGCTCTGAACAACCTTGCTGTGCTCGCCTTCAACAATGGCGATGAGGCAACTGCTGAGAGTTATCTTCAGAAGGCACTTCGTGTCAACAAGAACGCTCCTGAGGCTTATGCTAATCTTGGTCTCATTGCCCTGAAGAACGGCAAACTCGCAGAGGCAGAGGAGCAGATTTCCAACGCTATTGGAGCAAATGGTTTCGGTGAGGCACTCGGTAACCTCAATATTGCCAAGGGCAATTTCGCTCAGGCAGAGGCAAACTTTGAACAGTCAGCATCTAACAGCGCAGCCCTCGCTAAGTTGCTCAATAAGAACTACGAAGGTGCCATCAATACCCTCGACGCAGTGAAGAACCCCGATGCTATGACTTCTTATCTCCATGCCATCGTGGCTGCTCGTCGCGGCAACAAGTTCGCCACCGAGTCCTATCTGAAGGAAGCGCTCCAACTCGATCCCTCTCTGAAGGCATATGCCGACAAGGATCTCGAGTTGTCTATTTTGAAATAATTACCTGATGAAATACCTATATCCACTCTTTGGAGTGCATAGGGAGTGGGCATGCTCACTCCCTATGTTCTTTCTGTACGCTTCCTTCGCCGTGCTTCTCACAGCCTGTGGAGGTAGCGGGCGTATGTTTAGCCTTGAGGGAAAATTCAAGAACCTCAATCAGGGTGAATTCTATGTTTATAGCACTGATGGTGCCCTTAGCAAGATTGACACGATCCGTTTGAGCAATGGTCGGTTCTCTTACGAGTTGCCTTGTAATGCACCAGGTACCATCATGCTCGTCTTTCCAAACTTTACCGAACAACCTGTATTCGTGGAGCCAGGTAAGTCGGCAGAGGTTCGCGGCGACGCCACCAACCTGAAGGAAATTCAGGTGAAAGGTACTAAGGCCAATGAACTCATGACGGTGTTCCGTCGCCAGATTATCGGTGTCTCGCCTCCTGAGGCAGCCAAACTTGCCGAACAGTTCATTGCAGATTATCCCGACTCTCCAGTCGGTGTTTATTTGGTCAAGAAGTATTTTGTGCAGGCAGTAGACCCTGACTATCGTAAGGCAGCCTCCCTGCTTAACCAGATGGCTGAGCGTCAGCCAAAGAATGGACAGATTACTTTGTTGAAGGCAAAACTCGATGTACTGGGTAGCACAACCAAGGGAAGTTCTATGCCCTCATTCTCAGGTAAAACTCTCAGTGGGCAGACCATTACCTCCAGTTCCGTTAGTGGAACGCCAGTTGTGGTCGTGATGGCTTGGGCAGCATGGAGTTACGACAGTATGAACATGCTCCGACAACTGCGCACCATCCAGCGAGGTTCGCACGGAAAGATGAAGTTGGTTTCCATCTTCCTTGACTCCAATGAAACAGAAGGGCGACGCGTCTGTAAGCGTGACTCCCTTGATAGTCCACTTATCTGTGGTGAGCAGTTTTATGAGCACCCAGTGCCAAAAGCCTTCGGACTCACCTTCGTAGGTGATAATGCTGTCTATCGAAATGGTAAACTCGAGGCCCACAGCCTCATGCTTACTCCCCTTCTCGAGAAGGTACGCGGACTTGTGGAGTAGGGTGGTACTTTTTTGAAGAGTAATAAGAAAACAAAAGGGAACGAGACCCTCGTTTCGTATAAAAAAGTTTTGACTATTGGCGGTGAACATTGTTCACCGCTTTTTTTGCAATAGTTTTTGCCTTTAATAATGCTAAAGGTCGAAAAATCGCATGTTTATCCGTTTTTAGGGTTATAATGTCCGAGTAATGCAAAATGTTGTCCTAATAATCCAAACGAATCTCACCCAAAATAGTTAATTTTGCAGAGTACGATTTTGTATAATTAAAAAGATAAATTTTTAAAACTGATAATAATGAAAAAACTTATCATTTCTTTCCTATTACTGCTCTCGGCTATGGGTTCCGCAAATGCTCAGTTGCTGAAGGGCGACATGAACGACGATGGCCAAGTGTCCATCGCTGACGTTACCTATTTGGTGAATGTTATTCTGGGCAAAACGCCTATGGAGACCATCGACGTCACCACATCGCCTTTCGAGGTTGACAATTCCATTTTGGTAGGAACTTGGTATGCTGCTGATGGATCCATTTTATACTTTAACGAGGATAGCACCACCAATTATCGGGGCATCTCTAATGCCACCTATGCCTATTATCCCGCTCAAAGTCGCGTGCTGGTGAAGGATGCATCGGGCAATCCGCTTTACCTGCTACCTATCATTGAGGCAACCTCCGGATATTTCCTCACGATGGATTACACTACGGGCGAGTTCTCCTACTATTACGCTCATTACTACGTCGATCTCGGTCTGCCCAGCGGCACCAAGTGGGCCTCCTGCAATATTGGAGCATCCCAACCAGAATATCCAGGCTCTTATTTCGCTTGGGGAGAGACCACGGGCGACAAGAAAGCTTATTCTTGGGCTACCTATAAGTACTGCGAGGGTACGAATACGACACTTACCAAATATTGTTCCGACAGCAGTTATGGTACTGTTGACAACCTCACTGGGCTTGAAATATCCGACGATGCGGCCTACGTCAACTGGGGCAACAATTGGCGCATACCCTCAAAAGATCAATGGGATGAACTTGAGACAGAATGCACGTGGACAGCGGCCTCAAAGAATGGTTGGGGCGGATTTGAAGTGACTGGCCCAAACGGCAATACAATCTTCTTGCCAAATGGAGGAGAATACGCTGGCTCTTCTACAATAAATAAGGGCTCTGTTGGTTATTATTGGTCGCGTACAGTAGTTACAGAAAATAAGCCATATCAAGCTTATTATAGGCTGATAAGTTCACAAATGAACTATACTGGTAACCAAGATCGCTGTATAGGCATGAGTATCCGCCCTGTCTGGGTTAGCAACTAAGGTTGGAATCCGCAAATGGCTATTCAGTTTTAAACAATCATCTTCAACTAAAACGAATTGAAAAATGAGAAGGATATTTCTTAGCTTTATATTGCTGCTCTCAGCTTTCGTAGGCGCTGATGCCCTGACGCTGGGGGACAACAGCTTACTGTCGACTTTCAGCACGGGCTTGGAGGCTTTCGTGACCGCGACAGGAGATACGCAGTCGGAAGAGACAATTATCGTCGGCCAAACAGAGGTTCCCGTTGTTGAAACCTTGACGGTAAACTACAATGAAGTAGAGAAGACTGCTTATGGCGACGGGTCTGCAGAATTCGACGTAGACGCAGTTATTGATGCTCTCGGTATAAGCGCTATCAGCGAGGCTACCTTGTACATCGTCAACGTAACAACCAACGTGGCCGTTGAGAATACTACCGACGGCTGGCGTAATGCTTCTGGCGACGCTGAGGCTTGGAATACTTCAACAGGTATGGTCTGCGTGAAGATTGATGATCCTGCTTCTGGTCTTATCAATTATATTGGCTGTATGGACGACACCCACGTTGCTGGTGAGACCTACACCGCAAAATGGGCATTCGTAGCAAACAACAAGGCTGCAGTAATCGACGTTGTTATCACGTTCGTCGAGTCTGAGGAGAGTTCAGAGGAGGACAGCAACCCAGTGGTAGGCCAGTGGTACTCGGCTGAAGGCGATTATATCTATTTCAACGCCGACGGCACGACCAATTATCCTGGTGGCGCCACTTATACCTATCAGCCCGTGCCGAGCCGTATTCTAGTGAAGACCTCCGCCGGCGCTCCACTCTGCCTGATTCCCGTGGCCGAAGCTACCTCCGAGCATCTGCTCATTATGGATTACGGCACAGGCGTGTTCACCTATTACTATTCCACTGTGCCCGTGCCTATTACGAGCATCACGCTTAGCCAGACTACCCTCACCACTTGCGTGGGAATGACCGAACTCCTTGACGCCACCGTAGCGCCCTCAAACGCCACTCTCAAGAGCCAACTTAAATGGACGAGTAGCAACGAGAGCGTAGTCACGGTCGACGATGGCTTCCTCGAGCCCCTTTCCGAAGGCACAGCCACCATCACCTGTGCGGCCACCGATGGCAGCGGCGTTTTCGCCGCCTGCGAGGTCACGGTGAACGAGTTGGAGACTTACATCACGAGCATAAGCGTACCTCTGTCCGTCTATTACCTCTATTTGGGCGACCAAAAGGAAATTACCGCCTCCATATTGCCCGAAGATGCCGACTATCCCTGGGTCTATGCGACCTGCAGCGACAATAGCGTCGTCTCCGTGCAAGATCTTGGCAACAATCAGTTTAAGCTTATCGCAAACCAGCCTGGGACAGCTGAAGTCACCCTGAAAGCTCAAGATGGCAGCGGCGTAACGAAAGAGTTTGGAGTAGTCGTCAAAGATCACGAGTCTGTCGATCTCGGCCTTCCCAGCGGCACGCTGTGGGCTACTCAGAATATAGGCGCTGATGAGATTTATGAAAGTGGCCTCTATTTCGCTTGGGGCGAAACCGTTGGCCATACAAGCGACGTCAGCGACGGTTACAAATTCGACTACGCAAACTATAAGTACTACGAAGGTTCAACTGATCATGCGATCACCAAATATTGCTCTGATAGCAGTTATGGTTACAACGGTTTCGTTGACAACCTCACCGAACTCGAACTCTCCGACGATGCCGCCTATGTCAACTGGGGCAGCAATTGGTGTATGCCCACTCAAGCCCAGATGGTAGAACTCTTTAATAGTGATAACTGCACCTTAAAATGGACTGATGTGGGAAGCGAATATGGCCTCTTAATCACAAGTATATACAACAGCAAACAAATTTTCTTGCCAGCTGCAGGCTATCGCAATTCCACAACATTTGACGAAGCAGGCGAGAAAGGCTACTATTGGTCCAAAACGCTCTACAATGGGACAACTCAAGCCTATAGAGCGGTCATTTTCGATGAAGGGTATTATAACAACAATAATGCTCGATATCATGGTTATACGATTCGCCCTGTAAGGAGGCAATAAGAAGAGGTCGGAGAGGTAAGATTGATCGGATTAATCTGCCCTTTCCGATTTCTCCGATTATTTGTCGCAAATCAACAACATCTGTGCCAACAGCTATATCATCCCTAAACATATTCAGAAATCCAATAACGATGAAAAAACTTATTTTATCTCTCCTATTGCTGCTCTCGGCTGCGGGCTCTGCAAATGCCCAGTTGCTGAAGGGCGACATGAACGACGATAACCAGGTGTCGATCGCTGACGTTACCTATTTGGTGAATGTTATTTTAGGCAAGACGCCAACGGAGACAATCTCCGTCACCACTTCGCCTTTCGAGGTCGACAATTCCCTTTTGGTGGGAACTTGGTATACTGCAGATGGTTCCTCTTTCGTTTTTAACGAGGACGGTACCACCAACTATCAGGGCATCTCTAATGGCACCTATGCCTATTATCCCGCTCAGGGTCGCGTGCTCGTGAAGGATGCATCGGGCAATCCGCTTTACCTGCTACCTATCATTGAGGCAACCTCCGAATATTTCCTCACGATGAACTACGCGACGGGCGAGTTCACCTATTACTATTCCACTATGCCTGTATATATTACGAGCATAAGCGTACCTCTATCCCGCTACTATTTCTACCTGGGCGAACAAAAGGTGATTACCGCCTCCATAGTGCCCGAAGATGCCGACAATCCCTGGGTCTCTGCTACCTGCAGCGACAATAGCGTCGTCTCCGTGCAAGAACTTGGCAACAACCAGTTTAAACTTACCGCAAACCAGACTGGAACGGCTATCGTCACCCTGAAAGCCCAAGATGACAGCGGCGTTACGACAACGTTTGAAGTACTCGTGCGGGAACATGATTATGTCGATCTCGGCCTTCCCAGCGGCACGCTGTGGGCTACTCAGAATATAGGTGCTGATGAGATTTACGAATACGGCCTCTATTTCGCTTGGGGCGAAACCGTTGGCCATACAAGCGACGTTAGCGATGGTTATATATTCAATTTTGCTAATTATAAGTACTGCGAGGGCTCCTCAATAACTTCGCTCACCAAATATTGTTTGGTGAGCAGTTATGGGTACAACGGTTTCGTTGACAACCTCACCGAACTCGAACTCTCCGATGATGCTGCCTATGTCAACTGGGGCAGCAATTGGTGCATGCCCACCCAAGCCCAGATGGTAGAACTCTTAAATAGTGAATATTGCACC
This sequence comes from Prevotella sp., assembly GCA_024697645.1. Lineage (GTDB taxonomy): Bacteria > Bacteroidota > Bacteroidia > Bacteroidales > Bacteroidaceae > Prevotella. The sequence goes on along the minus strand of JAILFH010000015.1, from coordinate 1,276 downwards.
TTAGACTGGACTGATGTGGGAAGCGAATATGGCCTCTTAATCACGAGCAAATCCAACGGCTACCAAATATTCTTGCCAGCCGCAGGTGTTCGCACCTCAAGTTTGAACTATGACGGCGAGAATGGCTACTATTGGTCTAAAACGCTTGAATCTTCTGGAAAAGCATATAAAATGTACACTTCCAATGGAGGAGGTTTAATAAATGGTTCTTACCGAGATTTAGGCTGTACGATTCGCCCTGTAAGAAGGCAATAGGAGGGCGAAGAATAGAGAATTAGAGCAACAGGATTAATCTGAATCGGAGGGAATGAATCCCTCCGATTTTTTTGTTGGTTTTCATTAGTATTAACTTGTTTTTAGACAGGAAAACCGATAGGAAAATTGAATCCAGATTATAATCTAAATCAGCAGAGGTGAATAACTTTAAAGTTGTTTACCTCTGTTTTTATAAAGGCGTTAAAATCCTATTTGATATATGAAGTTGAAGGTTTAAATAGAAATTTCAAAAAATTTATATTCACTTTTTCCTGTTTTCGCTCTTTTTTCATTATCTTTGCGCAAAATTACAGATTTAATCTAACCAATAAAAAATATCTATATGAAAAGATTATACTTGACCTTTGCGCTTGCTGTCGTGACATTAGGCATTTGTGCCCAGCCAACTACGCGTTTACAGCAACTCCCTGGAATACAGCAGAGTGTAGTGTCTGACAAAGCATCAGCCGCATTGCCACGCAACCATATGCAGAAGGTTGCGCCCAGACGAGCCGCCATTCTCAGCGAGCAGCCTGCAGGCATTCTCCATGATGGTCTCACCCGTTCGTCGGTATCGATGGTGACCAATCTTGGCCAGACACGCGACAACGTAGCCTATGAGGGCAAGGTTTGTAAGTGGGTAGAGGGTGACGACGGTTTTGTTTATCTCTACGACCCCATTGTTGCCTATCATTCCGACGCTTGGATGAAGGGTACCTGGGGCGGTCGTGGCGAGCAAGGCGACACCCTCTGGTTTACTGGTCCACAGTTGATGCGTGAGGACGACTACACCTATCTCGTCTATTCCTACTATGCCCAGCGTCTCGAGTATAGGAATGAGGCTTGGTCAGTTAACAAGAATAATCAGAAGACGATGTTCGTCTGGCGCGATGGAAAACTCATCCAACCTGCCATAAAAAACGTGGGTTTCGGCTTTGTCAATAAGGACGGCGAGCCATATAGTCTCATGGACCATCATTCAGAGGCAGTGCCTATGACCGATACCCCGCTTGTCCTCTCC
>JAILFH010000117.1 GCA_024697645.1 Prevotella sp. | reverse complement strand
CCACCCGTTGAAGCCGTGAGCTGTTCTTGCGTCGGAACAGCTGATAGGCTTGCAGAGCGAAGTAGGCTGTGGCAAAGCCACTAAGGAATCCTGATAGTGCTGTTTCTTCCATCATCCAGGCAATCGATTCATAAGACATCTGTTTTCTGCAAAGATAAGGCTATTTTTCTAAAAATGGAATGCCAAAAATAATAATAATCTTCTTCACTAGAGAATTTTTGTGTGAATGACTATTATTTTGTGTTATTGACACGCTGAATGACATCAGAAAAATCTATCGATTACGTTTCACATCCTTATAGAAGCGCAACGGAAAAATGTATCAATTACGGTCCCATCCTTATGGCTAAGTAGCAGAAGGATGTATCAATTACGGCCACATCCTTATATCTGCGTATCAGAAAAATGTGCAAGTTGGAAGACGATTACGAACGACGTCCCAAACAAAAAAGGCCGGATATCTCACGATAGCCAGCCTCGGTTAATTAACCTGGCAGTTAATACAAAAAGTTCAGTTATTAAAAAACCACGCCTTATAGGCGCATTCATCTTAAACTAAATTAAAAACTAATACCTTAATTGCGTGCAAAGATACATAGATTTTTCGGAAATGAAGAAAGATTTGAAGGATTTATTTAAAAATCAACAATGATTTTTAATACACATCGCTTCGCTACCCTTCGGCTAAAGCCTACATTCCGTTTCACTACCCTTCGCTCACTTTGTTCGCTACAAAAACGGCTTGAGGTGATAGGAAATAAAAAAGCTGGATATCTCACGACGTCCAGCCCCGGTGTACCTTAAATAATCATTTTATTGAAAAATACATTATCGATGCAAAGATACAAAGTTTTTCGGAAAAGGAGGAAGAAATTCCAAAAAAGTTTCTAAATGTTGTTGGGGGATTCAGGAGACAACCATAACAACAGATTACAAATTACAATTCACAAATCACAAATATGATTTGCTTTGGGGCTGAAGGGAGAACTTAGTTGTTAATTATTAACCACGGATGACACGGATTCTTTCTTAAATTATAATGTCACGGATTATCGTTCACCGATAATCCGTGTCATTAAAAAATACGTGAAAATCTGTGTCATCCGTGTTTAAAAATTCACCAGGCGAAGCGCATTGAACTGCCCGAAGGGGTATTCTCTCTCCTCTCTCCCCTCTCCCCTCTCCTCTTGATTTCAAAAAATCCTCATTTCTTTTGTGTTTCCTTAAAGATTTACTACCTTTGTGGGCAGATGAAGAAAATCTGGACGATATTACTATTTCTCGCTTTACTATCTGTCTCCGCCCAGGCACAAGACAACGAGACGAAGAGGCGCTCATGGCCCGTGCGGTTTGTCATGGGCGTGAAAACGTTCATCGACTCCTCAGCCGTGAAGGGTGTCGACCCGAACTACATCGGTCAACCTAAACACGCTTGGTCGGCGGAGTTGCGGTCTGCCGTGAGTTACTCCGACCTGGATATGGTTGCACTGGAGCGCGAGATAGAGGAAATAGACTACTGGGGCATCAACACCCATAGTGGTCCGACCTTCAGTGTGGGCGCATGGGTAGGTTATCGCGGCTATGGACTGGGACTGTCGAAGGACGTCATTGGCGGCCATGAGACGAAGACGTTCTCCATCGGTGCGACGGGTGGCAGTTATGGCGTGAACATCCGCTACAAAGACTACGAGTCGAATACGCCGAAGGTACGCGTGAAAGGTGATTTCGGCGACGGGGAGTATTACGAGGAGATGGTTTGGGAGACTGAGGCCCCCATAGACATTAGTTCCCTCTTCATCGATGCGTACTATATGCTGAATCATAATCGATTCTCCTATGCCGCCGCCTACGACCAATCGTTGACGCAACTGCGCTCGGCAGGTTCCCTCGTTGTGGGAGGAATGTTCTACCAGTCGAAGGTGAACTTCTCCGAGGAAGCGAACTATATGCTGCAGTCGATGATGAACCACACGGGTCGTATCAAGTTTACGCAGGGTAGTCTCGGTGCAGGTTATGCCTACAACTGGGTGCCTGCTCGTGGCTGGCTCCTGAGCGTGATGGCGATGCCAATGCTCACACTCCTGAACCATATCAAATTCTATACTTATACCGTTGAATACGGCGACGTGAGTAAAGGTGAGAAGCCCTATGTCCTGAACTATAACGGGTCGCACAGTTACAATAGTAATCTGCAACTCAACTACGACGCACGCCTCTCCCTGAGTTATCAGTGGAAACGATATTACATCCGAGCCTTTGGACACTACAACCGCTTCCGCTTCAGCAATGACGGCGATCACGGCCATACCTCCGACTGGACTGCCTATGCGGCGTTTGGGTATAGGTTCTAGGGCGCTGCGCGCCAGTTCAATGCGCGTAGCGCTACGCGCGGTTGAGAAGTGTTGAGAGAGGTAAAGAATAGGATAGCCCTTCGGGCTGTTCAAAAGGAGACCCACCCCTATCACCCCAACACCTTTGCTCTTCGCGCCTTCTGCTTCAGCTTAAACTGGTCTTGCCAGCTTTGAAATAAGGAGGGGAATACTTGGCAGCCATAAATTCTTTGGTCAGATTTTTTGTCTTTTCCGAATATTATTGTTTGTTTTCGGAATAAAAATCTATTTGTCATTCGTTGTTATGGTTGTCTTCTGAATCCCCTTGGGCTTAGGCCTCTTCCCCTGTGGGGAACGCTCAAACTTTGTTACTTTGTCTAAAACTCGTACTCCTCTGTCCCACTCCACTCGTTCTCGACACTCAGTTTGAAGTTACCACTTTCTGCGGGCTGACTGTCGCCAAAGAACTCACCCGTGTAGCGAGTAATCTGGTTTTTCTTGATGGGTACGTTCTCAAACACTTTCTCCAGCAACTGGTTCCCTTCGGCATCAGTGGCCGTGATGGTAATCTTCAGTTCGTCCGTCTCGGCATGTGGGAACGAGTAGATGTCGAACACACCCGGCTTTCCCTTCATCTCTGACGTCACCACTCGTGTCTCCGTCTGACGCGAGTTCACGCAACCGTAGCCAGTCTGCCCGTTGAGTGTACTACTGCCACCCGTATATTTGAACGTCAGTTCACTCACTCCTTCCGGCACATTGTCCGTCGTGCACAACTGGAACTTCGCAACTACGCGTTGAAGTACTACCTCGCGGTTTTGACTGTCCTCTACGTTGATGGTCTCCACATACGAGAACGTGTCGGTCACCTTGTTGTTGGCAAACTTAATCTCCTCAGGCGACGTGATGGTCGCATTACCCTCCCCGCTGTGGGCGATAATGACAATCGTGTAGGTGCCGGGCTGAAGGCTAACAGTCATCGTACCGAAATTCTCTTCTGTGCTCAGTTGGTTGATGGTCTTCACCTTACTTCCGTCGCTGAATACGGCGAGATTGATGCGCGTGCAGGCCTCACCGACATTCGACCCAGCTCTCGTTTCGGTATATGCGTCTTCGAACGGAACTTGGTCGAAATGGGTAATCTTAAAACTCACATCCACCAACTCATCTTCCTCTGCGGCTGATGGGTCGCTGTCAACGATTGGCTTCTCACATGCCGAAAAGGCGATGAGTAGCACCATGCAAATTCCACATAGAATTAATTTTTTCATAACGTTTAGATTATATCGTTAAATAACTGAATGCTTACCGTGTATTTATGCACAAATTTACGTATTTATTTCCATTTTTCCAAATTTTTCTTAGAAAAAGTGATAATTTATAATAAATATGGTGTGTTTTGTTCAGAATTTCGTAATTTTGTGCCTTTGAAACGAAAAAATCCTACATTGATGCAAACGACAAGACGACTTTTGGCTGTTCTGCTAACCACATTCATAGTGCTGACGTTACATGCTCAGACTGAATTGAAGAAGGTTTACGATGAGACCATCAATCCCATTGAGCAGATTGATCAGGCTCTCGCGAAGGCAAGTGCCGAGCAAAAGTTTGTGATGTGTCAGGTAGGCGGCAACTGGTGCCCTTGGTGTCTTCGCTTCGCCGATTTCATCACCAATGATTCCGAGATTAGCGCCCTGATTGCCGAGAATTTCGAATACATCCACGTGAACTATAACCCTCGACAGTCCTCAGGTGAGGAGAAGGCTCGACAGGCAGCAGCCTTGATGAAGCGACTGGGCAATCCTGCCCGTTTTGGCTTTCCGGTGTTCGTAGTCCTCGACGCTAAGGGGAGCGTGCTCCACATTCAGGACTCGAGTTTCCTCGAGGAGGGCAAGGGCTACAACAAGGAGAAGGTGCTCCGATTTTTCAACAACTGGACCCCGAAGGCCGTTCAGCAATAGACTGTTTATCAGGACTTTACGCCGACCAATTGTCTAAGGCAAGTCGGCATTGAGGATAACACGACGACAGTTGAGGATAACAAAAATTGCGGAATCAGTGATAACGAAAAAATTTCAAATCAAAATATTAACAAACAAAACGATTAATCAATGTCATCAGTAAAATTCTACAAACCAGAGCATCAGGTGCCTCTGGAAATGCACAAAGTGCGAGTTGTTCAAAAGTTGAACTTACTCCCCGTCGAAGAACGTCTACGCGCCATTCAGGACGCTGGTAACAACACCTTCCTGCTCCAGAATCGCGACATCTATATGGACATGCTCACCGACTCAGGTGTGAACGGCATGACCGACCTACAGACCGCAGCGATGATGCGTGCTGACGACTCCTACGCTGGTTCAGAGACCTTCAACCGCGTGAAGGCTGCCGTGAAGGAAGTGTTCGGTTCAGAGAATGTACTGCCCGCTCACCAGGGACGCGCCTGCGAGAATATTCTCGCCGAGGCTTATGTAAAGCCAGGTATGGTGGCCATCATGAACTTCCACTTCACCACAACCAAGGCTCATATCACCCGTCTGGGAGGTGAGGTAATCGAGGTTGTCAATAAGAAAGGTTTGCTTCCTCAGAGTGATGATCCATTCAAGGGTGACTTCGATCTCGACGAACTTCGTGCTACCATCGAGAAGTATGGTCCTGAGAAGGTTGCCTTCGTACGTATCGAGGCTGGTACCAACCTCATTGGTGGTCAGCCCGTTTCATTGGAGAACATGCTGGCTGTGACCGACATCTGCCACGATTACGGTGTGAAGTCTGTTCTCGATGCTTCGTTGCTTCAGGACAATGTCTATTTCATGAAGAAGCGCGAAGCCCAGTGCAAGTATATGGAGCCTCGCGAGATCTATCGTCTCCTCGCCGCCAAGTGCGACATCGTCTATTTCTCTGCTCGTAAACTGGGCTTCTCGCGCGGTGGTATCATCACCAGTGTCGATCCGAAGTTCTGCAACGAGATGATGGAGTTCGTGCCTCTCTATGAGGGCTTCCTCACCTATGGTGGTATGGAAGTGCGCTCAATGGAGGCAATGGCCCAGGGCTTATACGAGTCACTCGACATGGAATACATCAATCAGGGACCTGAGTTCATCGCTTATCTCGTGAAGGAACTCGATGATTACGGCGTACCCGTCATCAAGCCCGCCGGTGGTCTTGGTGCCCACCTGAACTGTTCGGAGTTTGTTCCCGAAATGCCTCATAATCAGTATCCCGCAGCAGCAGTAGGCGCCGCCCTTTACATTGCTGGTGGTATTCGTGGTATGGAGCGCGGAACTGTGTCAGAGCAGCGCGAACCCGACGGAACCGAGCGCTATGCCGAACTCGAACTGCAGCGTCTGGCAGTTCCTCGTCGTGTATTCACGCTCAGCCAGATCAAGTATTGTGCTGACCGTGTGAAATGGCTGTGGGACAACCGCGAAATCATCGGTGGTCTGAAATGGGTTTCTGAACCGAAGGTGCTCCGCTTCTTCTTCGGTCGCATGAAGGAAATTGGCTATTGGCAGGAAGACCTCACTGCTAAGTTCAAGGAAGATTTCGGCAATTCGCTTTAACCCAATCCTTTCCAACTGACAATTCAGCCGAGTCAACCCCTCGTCACCTCGGCTACATATACCAAAACAGGGACAGAAGAAATTTCTCCTGTCCCCGTTTTTTTGTTTCCTTTATAAACAATTTTCGTCTATTTGGCTTTTTCGCTCTTTTTCGGAATCTAAAGATTTCTCGCGAAGCGATTATTCTAAGATTTCTGGGCGAAGCCCATCCAATGTGTCTCCTTCGGCTTAGGCCGCTTCACAATGGGAATGCTCAAATCTAGCCCAAAGGGCTATCTATTCTTAACATAAGCCGAAGGCTTCTCAACTCTTCTCAACACCTCTAAACTGCGACTTTGTCGCCACGCCCGTTGAACTAGGCGCTTGCGCCGTTTGAACCGCGCAGAGTGCTAAGCCTCTGCGCTTACGCTTCCTCTTCGCTAACGGTCTTCTTGCCGAATTCGGGATCAATCTTGATGAAGGCGGTGACGACAAAGGTGATGACACAGAACAGCATGACGAGGATGAAGAAGGTGCGATAGCCGACAGCATCCTTAATCCAACCCGAGACCATGCCGGGAAGCATGAGACCTAAGTAGGAAAGCCCCGTGCAGATGGCATAATGCGAGGTTTGATATTCACCCTGTGAGAAATAGAGCATGTAGAGTGTCAACGCCGTGAATCCAAGTCCGTAGCCAAACTGCTCAATGAACAGACAGAGGCTGATGAGCATCAGGTTGGAAGGCATCGCGAAACTTAGATAGACATAGACCAGATTGGGCAACGTGAGGGCAAAGACGAATGGCCACAGCCAATGCTTCAGTCCGTCGCGACTGGCCAGCATACCGCCAATGATGCCACCGAGGAGCAATCCAATGAGTCCGACGGTGCCATAAGCCAATCCAAACTCCTGAGGCGCCAAGCCCAGTCCACCAACGGAATTGGGGCGCTGGAGGAAGGTCGTCGCCATCTTCGAGAGCATTGCTTCAGGGAAGCGATAGAGAAGCAGGAAGAGCAAAACGAACACCATTCCCTTCAGGGGCAGTTTGCGGAAAAACGTGACCAGCATTCGCTTGATGCCACTGGCCACCTCTGCAGCATTATTAGCCTTGTTTTTTCCGTCGTTTGCGGGATGGGGCATAATGAAACCGTGATAAAGCCAGATGGCGAGGAAGAGTCCGGCGAGTCCGTAGAAAACCAAACTCCACGTGTAGGCCTTCTGATTGCGGAATACGAGTTGGAGAAGTCCTGCAGCAGCCACAAGGGGTCCTGTTCCGAGAATCACTGCGATGCGATAGAACGTGTTGCGAATTCCCACAAACCACGCTTGCTCATGACTGTCGAGTTCAAGCATATAGAAGCCATCGGCCGCAATATCGTGGGTAGCACTCGCAAACGCCATGAGGAAGAAGAAGAACATGGTGCCCTGGAACCAGAAACTGGCATTTAGCGTGAACGCTACACCCGCCAACGACGCTCCAAGCAGCAACTGCATGAGCAACACCCACCAACGCTTCGTCTTGTAGAGATCGACAAACGGACTCCAGAACGGTTTGATGACCCAAGGCAGACCGAGCCAACTGGTGTAGAGTGCAATCTCGGTATCCGACATACCCAACTGCATGTACATCGTGACCGCCACAGTCATGACAATCACATTTGGCAGTCCCTCTGCAAAATAGAGTGTGGGAACCCATGCCCACGGTGAACGTTTTTCCATTTATCTATAGATTTTCCTGATTTCAGCATTCTGATAATAGTAGAGCAGAATTTGCTCATAGTCTTTTCCCTGTTCACCCATCACAGCCGCACCTATCTGGCAGAGACCAACACCGTGACCCCATCCGTGACCATGAAGGACAAACTCAAAATCGTCAGCGGAACTTGCAGAACGACGCTTTTCGACATCGAACCAACTGCTCTTCAGATGAGTCGACGAAAGCAGACGACGGATTTCCAATTCCTTTCCTATGGTGTAAGACCCCTTATCGCCCACAAACTTCATCTTCCAGATGCGTCCACTCTTGCCTCGTTCGAGAGGCTGAAGGTCGACTATCTGACCCAAGTCTATATTGAGTTTCGTACGAACCCACTCGCCAATCTGAGTGCCCGTGACGGTCTCCTCCCACTCGTAGAAATCGGTGGTTTCCTGATCATAATCATTGAGCACCTGACGAATGATATTCTTGTCGTTCGTCTTGCACCATGGGCATTCCACCGACTGCAGATAAGGCTTGCTGATGTTTTCCCAGCAATACTGGAACTCCTCGGTGCGGCCGCCGCAGCACTTCGAGAAGCGAGTGTCGCAGATGTCGGGCTGGGCAGTAGGAGCGTCAGATGACACATTTACCAACACCTGACCACGAGTAGCCTTCACCGCTTCAGCCACATGGGGATTGGTGGCGCGAGTGATGCCCTGATAGCGCTGACAATGATCATCGGCGCAGACATCGAAGATGGTGTGATCCTCGCGGTCGTACCAGCGTATGAGCGAATCGTCGGTCTTGACAAACGAGAAGAAATTGTTCTCAGCCTTCTCCTTGCGCCTCTGAAGTTGGGCAAGCAACCAAGAGCGGGAAATGACCGCATGAGCCTTGAGCAGTTCGACTGACGAAGTTGCGCTCATCTCACTGGAGATAACGCTCTCGAGATATTGCTCCACGGGCAGTTCATTGATGGCACAGATCTGATCGGCCTCAACAACAAGTCGGAGCGTACCCAGGAAGGTCTGTCGCTCCTGACGCTCCCAGTGGAAATTCTGTCCGATGACGACATCGTCGAGCGAGAAAGACGCATCGCGCCGTTGGGGGGTGAAGCGAAGTTCACGATACTGATTCCCATTCCAGAGAATGCCACCCTCGGCAAACTCAACACATTGCTCACCGACGATTTCAGCGCCCTTGGCCAGATAGGACTTATTGAGGCAGAAATGAATCTGGCGACCACTGACAATTCCCACAGTCACTATGGGCTGAGGTGCCGATGGCGACTGCGATTCCTGTGCACACGCCGCGGCCGCGCTCATCTCACGAACACGACGGGAAAGACGAGCCATCTGATCGTCTGTCATGCTGCATTCCTGCATAATTTTCTCGACATCAGCAGCAGTAATCCGACTGAAATCCTCGCCTCGGGGCGTGATGATCAGACCCGACATATCAAGCGCTCCAGGGCTCACCATCAACTGGCGAACGACCTCCTCATAATAGCAGTCGGGACGATGTTTGCGGCGCGGGAATACGACAGAGACCTGCTCATCGTCGTTTCGCCATGCGACAATGTTGAGCATGGGTTCTTCCCGATTGGCCACATCTGCTTCAGGGCGCTCCTCCTCCAAAGCACGATAGAGCACAGAGAACAAACGGTTGTCGGCCTCTGAGTTCTTGCTACGGATGACGAAAGCCGGACAGACAAAGTCGCGCAGCAAACTGATGGAACTATTCTCGTCGAGTTGATAGACCGTTTCGAGATTTCTGCTGAGACGCTGCCAAGCCTGCTGCAAAGGAAGAATGCCACTCGTGCCCGCCTGCAGATGCATGTGGTCGGGAGCCGACGCACCACATTTCGGACCATTATAGAACACCATGAGATTGGGATAGCGGCAGAGCAACATGTGGATGTCGGAATAGTGTCCGCGAATGAGTTGGGGCTCATGGGTGGTGAGCGGAATCGTGAAATGCATCGGCAGAATCGGATAAGGATTCACCAAGAGGTGATAAGCATGACCCGAAGACTTCCGCTTGGCCTGAATGAGTTTTCCAATCTGCTCCTTCGGCTGATTCTTACGGCAGAGGAAGCAAGGACGCTCGGCAATGGTCTTGCTGTCGATCTTCGCACCTGTGGACACCATACGAGCAGGATTCCACTGCACACGAACAGACATGTCGCCTACAGCAATCTCGCGCGACTGAGCATCGCAGAGATCACGATAGTTGCCTCGAGCCTGAGCCCACTTTTCCAATTGGCGGTCGAAGAAACGAGTGAGTGCCGACTGGGTGCTTACGGTCTTGTTGCGGCGTGCGGTGAGTTCCAAAGTGCGTAGGCGATCCTTATAGAGATTATTCTGATTGACGCGCTCAACGGAGAGAGCAGCATCGCTATTTCCTCCCCAGCGACGACAGAGATAGAGTTCGTCGTAGATGCGGCCAATGCGCCACTGACGACTGAAAGCCAGTCCCATCGCATAGTCCTCGCCATAACTGGTGTTGGGGAACTGCAACTGACGGACAAGCGGGGTGAAGAAAGCACGAGGAGCACCTAACCCATTGATACGCAATGCATTGTTAGGTCCATTCTCATCAGTCCACTCACGATGGTCGATGATGCCGGGAGGCAGAGTGTTCAGGTCAAAATCACACATGCGATAGGAACCGACAATCATAGCCGCCTGCTGATCGTAGAAGGCATTGACCACCTTCTGCAAAGTCTGAGGTGAGGAATAGAGATCGTCGGAATCGAGTTGAACGGCAAAACGTCCGCAGCGGTCGTCATTGATGGCGAGATTCCAGCAACCACCAATGCCGAGATCGTATCGGTCGGGAGTGATCACGACGAGATTCTTCGCGTTGATCTCCTTGAGGATTTCACCCGTGCGGTCGGTAGAATGATTGTCGACAACGATGACGTTGAAGGGAAATTTCGTTTCCTGCGAAAGAGCACTCTTGACGGCATCCGCGATAGTACGCTCACGGTTGAAGACAGGTATCACGACGGATGCCTCAACAGCGAAATCCTGCTCCTGGAAGTCGACAGGCTCATAAGATGTCGTGTCGACCAAAGCATCCAAAGCGGCCAGATGGGCCGTGCAGGCACGTTCCATCTCAATCTGAACTTCACGGTTTCGTGGATTGACGTAGTCGAACTGCCGTTCCCCACTCTTGCGAGTATCCGTCTGCTGAATCGTGTAGAGGAGTTCGTTCAGATGAAGCAAAGCCCCTTGACGGCTCAGATACAGCCTAAGTTCATACCAACCAGCAAAATCGTAGTTGGCGGGAGTGGAATTGCCGTTACCCTCCTTGCTACGAACCCACGACTTCAGATGGTCAGTGCGCAAAAGCACCAACTGACCGAAATCGAAGTCGTCGCGAAGAGAGCCTTCCTGATAGTCGATGGTGGGATGACGTTCGGTCTTGAATTTTCCATCGGCATCGGCTTTCTCCTCGTAATAGTCGCAATAGACCATAGCCGCACCACTTTCCTCGGCAGCACGCAAAAGTCGCTCCAATGCGCCATAACCCAAGGCTACGGGCTGAGGTCTGAGACTCAGCAGCACATAATCAGCCGATGCCAACTGGGCCATCTCCAGCATGGAGCCAGTGGAATGGAGTGAACTAAGGTTCCGGATATGTCTTATGGTTTTGTTCCTTCGCAAGTCAGCAATCATCGCTTCCAGTTCAGGAGCGTCGGCGCAAGCCAGGAAACAATCTATTCTTTCTCTCATAGCAAATATTTACCCATTTTGTCTGGAACGCGAAACCAACGTCTGAAGGCTGAGCCTAAAGAAGGTTTCATTCCACTTGCAAATTTACAAAAAAAACTTGAAACAAGATACATGAATCATGAAACTTGAGTCCAAATAACATTTTTTTTACTTGATTCTGTTGGCTTGTCTGCAAATTATGTTTATCTTTGCAGTACATTCATGGAACCTTATTAAATAAGGTGTATTCCTATGAAGCGAACATTATGTACACTTTAAAAACCAAAATCATGAGATTCGAATTGATTTCACTGCTGCTACTTCTATTGATGACGGCGGCATGCGACCCCAAAAGTGAACAAAAGAACGAACTAAAAAGTGAACAAAAAACTGAGCAACCTGCTGAGATTAAAGACACGATTGCCGTGGCTCTTTCATCCCGACATGTGAGTGACTTGATTGCTACGAGCGCACTGAATATCGCCTATCCGATTGCCAACAAGAAAAATAAGAGGCTCGTGGCTTCGATCAACGAATGGATTTGCGAGCGACTGGGAGGTACCTATGCGGAAGATGGCAATGGCGACTACGACAAACTTCTTGCTGACACAGCAGCCATCGCAGAACACTATTTTGCTGCTATCTGCAAGGAAAATGCCGATAACTACAAAGAGTTGTTCGGCGATTCAGATCAAGAGGACCGCTTCATTCCACAACTCTACGACTCCATATCTATCAGTAAATTAGACGAAGGAGCCAACTGGGTGACCATGAACTATACGAATGACATCTACCTGGGCGGCGCTCATGGCAGTTATATTATCTATGGTCAGACCTTCCGCAAGAGCGATGGACGCAGAATTGGCTGGGAAATCCTGAAACCCGTGGAAGAAAGCAATCTGCAGGACCTCATGAGAAAGGGAATCCTCAGTTACTTCAATAGCGGTGAGGAACAATTCAAAGAGGAGGACCTTGAAAACTTACTGCAGGGTGAGGCTTCGGCCTACTATATTCCCCTACCCCAGTGTCCGCCGCTGTTTACAAAGGAAGGCATCTTCTTCCTCTACAACCAATACGAAATTGCAGCCTATGCTGCTGGATTACCCCAGTTTGTGATTCCCTATGAGGATCTGATGCCGCTGCTTAACACTACTGCCAAGAGGATGATTGGCAAATAGATATTAGGGGCAAGGAGTAAGGGACAAGGGGCAAGAGAAATGCCTTGGAGGAGTAAATTCTTTGGCTTCTAATGCTCTTATGGGCTCAGCCCTAAACACTTTGGCTTCTGATATTTTCTTGATAAGGCAAGAATACTTCAGAGGCAGACACTCCTAAGGGAAGTGTTTTCGTTGAGTTTTAAGACCAGAGGAAAGTTGATCTTAACTTTGGCAACAAGAGTCAGATGAAATCCGACATTTGAATGTTATGTCTATGTCAATATAGCGAGTCTGAACGTATTCGCAACTCAAATATACATTATTTATTATAAGCAAAAAGAATCTGAAATTTCTAACCTAATCATAAACAACAAAAATCATGAACAGACTATTGAGAAATCGTCTTACAATATGTGTCCTGATGATGCTGGCAACCCTTTCCGTTTCAGCACAGCGACAACAACAGGCGCTTGGGCGTGGTGTCGTGGTAGCCAAGAATGGGTCGGCAGCACTCATCAACTGGCGTCGCTTGGCTCAAGACCCCGAACAGGCAAAATGGAACATCTATGTTGATGGGAAGAAAATCAACTCTACCCCACTCGCGAATACGAACTATTCGACACAGGCTTCAATTGTGCCGACTGGCAGCAAAGTCACGGTGACAAGGGTTGTGGGAGAAGAAGAGTCGGAGCCCTCAACAGCCTACGAGGTGAAGTCCTTCGACTTTCGGAATATGTTTGTCGACATTCGCTTCGATGCCTCGCCACTGAATGCTTCAGGATTCAATACGAGTTATGTGTGGCCTATCGACCTCGATGGGGATGGAGAAATGGATTATGTCGTCAACCGATTGTCCACCAGCAACGGACTCGATTGCTACGTGGAAGGCTATCTCCGGACAGGCGAGCATCTATGGACAGTTAAACTTGGTCCAAACGAACTGAGTTGTGCTGGTCAGGACGACATGATCACTGTAGCCGATATGGACTGCGACGGGTATGGCGACGTCATCATTCAGAGTAGTGACGGTACCCAGTTCTGGGATCCCGACCAGAAGACATTTGGCCTCTACGTGAATGGCTCTACAACGGCTGATACCGATGGAGACGGCATTGTTGACTATGAGAAGCAAAACACCCGAAACGCACCCCGCTATATCTCCATTATTGATGGAATGACCGGTCGGGAGAAAGCCTCCATTGAGCAATCCTATAATCAGCACTACAATCGCACGAATCGCTCTTCGCTGATGGGCGATGAGTATAACAAGCATGTTGGCCACATGGGCGTTTTCTTCCACGACGGAATTCATCCTGCAGTCGTGATGGAATGGCACATGCGCGGTTCGGGTGGTGATCATCATTACTACAATCTGGGCGTGGGATATGACTTTACGGGCGGCAAGGCAGGTAAACTTGTCGAATTGTTCAATACACCCACGGGCGCTCCAGCCTTCCACCAGATCCGTGTTGGAGATGTGGATGGAGACGGTTGCGACGAAATGATTGTCGGTGGCTACACTATGGACCAAACGGGGCAGCTTCTCTTCAATACGGGCATTGCTCATGGCGACCGATTCCGCACGTCAGACATTGATCCTGAACGACCGGGGCTGGAAACATTTGCCATTCAGCAATATGCTGGCGATATGCTCGGACAGGTATTGTATGATGCCCGCAACGGCGAATTCATCAAGAAATGGTATCTCTCGGAAGTGGGTGACGTAGGTCGAGGCGAATGCATTGATATCGACCCGGATCATCTGGGATGGGAGATGTGGTCGACGATGAGTGGAAACATCTATGACGCACAGGGAAATCTCATCGAAGGGATCAGCAGTCAGTATCCATGCGAAGGTGTCTGGTGGGACGCCGAACCTGATCGGGAAATCGTTCAAACCAGTGATAGCCACTACAATGTGTATATTCAGGACTTCTTCAAGGGTCGCCTCATTGAGATTGCCAAGAAAAGCAATTATCGCTATCTGACGGTTTATGCCAAGCGTGCTGCCTTCTGGGGCGACATTATTGGCGACTGGCGCGAGGAACTCATCCTCCGGCACGTGGAAAATGGCGTGTGCGTAGGCATTACAGGATTCACGACCGATTATCCTACTGCCATCGACAATGTCTACTGCCTGATGGAAGATCCCCACTATCGTGGTGACTGCTCGACGAAAGGATATTATCAGAGTCCGAATCCTGGATTCTATCTGGGCTACGACATGCCTCGCCCGCAATTGCCTCCGGTGATGAAGACCGACCTCGTATTATCACCTTCGGCTACGAGTTGGACATCTGGCAGTTTCACCAACTACGAGCGCTCGGCTTCGGAAGCCTATGCTGATGGAAAATCTGTTCTGATTGACTTGACTGCGCCCGCTGCCGTCACCGTTGACCAAAACGTCAGCCCATCAGTGGTTTATGCAATGCCAGTAAGTGGTCAGCGCGTTGAACTGAACGGCACAGGAGCATTCACTGGCGCCATGGACCTCTGGAAAAGTCAGCAGGGACGTTTGGTTGTGAATATCCCTATGCAACAAACTGGAACGACCTACATCTCAGAAGGAATCCTTGAAGCCAATACAACCATCAGCAGCAATGTGGATTTGCGCGCTCGTGGAACTTTGGCAGGAAATCCTATATTGAATGGGCAGTTGTTACTCGAAGGAGCCCTGAACTATGAAGGTTGCCGACTAATGCCAGGAACGGAAAGTGAGCCACTTGGCACGATTACCCTGAAACAAGGCCTCAGCATCAATCAAAGGCTGTTTGCTGAGATGGATATCAGGAGCGATGGTTTGCTGTCTGACCTTATCCGCGTAGAAGGAAATCTGAGCATTGGCGATGAAGGCAAACTGGTATTTACGATTGTACCTGATTCGGACAAGCCCACTGCCGGACGCTATAAACTCATTGAATATACAGGCACATTCACAGGCGATCTGTCGAAGGTGAGTGTTCGCGGGCTGACAGGCCTGAGTTACACGGTGGCGAATGACGAACAGGCACTCTGGCTTGTCATCAACGAACAAAGAGAGGCTGCAGACGGAGTTCGATGGACCGGAAGTGAGAGCAGCGAATGGAACTATGCCGACGAAAACTTCTCACTCAATGACGAATCGACAGAATTTGTGGCCGGCGACGGTATCGTCATCGGTGACGATGCCCAGCAGACAACAATCACGCTGAATGACTTGATGCCTATCAGCAGTGTGACCTTCGAAAACAAAGAGAAGGCCATCACCATCAACGGTACGGGAGGTTTCTCTGGCGAAGGTTCGCTGACTATAAATGGTGGTGGAAGCGTGGTGCTGAATACGACGAAGAGCAACTATACGGGACCAACCGTTATAGAGAGTGGTACGGTAACAGTGAAGGAACTGGCTGATGGGGGCATCGAAAGTTCTATTGGTGCCGCTCCTGCAACCTCAGGAAACCTCAAGATTGGCAAAGCCACGCTGATTGTCAACAATAGTAATACCGCAACAAACCGCATCATTACACTTACTGACACTGCAACCGTTCAGATCAAGAGTGGCGTGACAGCGTTCAAGGGTGTTGTGAACGGTCAGAACGGTGTTCTTAGAAAGACGGGAGCAGGCCAGTTGAACATCACTTATGACGGCACTAACCCATGGAAGAGCACAATCCTACAGGCAGGAACACTCGCCATGGGAACCTGGAGGACAACGTTCGGAACAGCCTCGTCGACGATTCATGTCACGGGAAATTCCACCATTACTGTCTTCAATAACAATTCGACTTCTGCAGTTCCCTCACTTGCCAATACTATAGATATTGACGAAGGACGCTCACTGACTATCAATGGCGGACAGAGATGTAAGATTCAGGGAAAACTTCTGGGCAAGGGAACGCTGAAAATCAACTTCCCCTATGTGCGTGGAGATTTCTCGACCAATCTGTCCGACTTCGAGGGAATAGTCAATGCCACCTCCGGTCAGTTCAGACTGACCTCTGGCATGGACCTTTCCAAGGGTACTTTCCGACCTGAAAGCGGCGTGTATGCTGTGGGAGTGAAGAGCCAGAGCGGCAGCGAGGTAAGCCTTAACCATAAGATTGGAGCACTTGTCTCCACTGCTTCCGACTGCACTCTGGCCACAAGCGTTTGGAACGTAGGATATCTTGGCACCAATACAACCTATGCAGGCACGTTCAATGAAAATGCGACGCTGAACAAATATGGCGAGGGAATTCTCTCATTGACGGGTAGCAGTGCAGGACGATTAAACGTGAACGAAGGTATCGTAAGTCTGGAAAATTCGTCATCGACGACAACTGGACTTGTCATGGTGAATAATGGCGGAACTGTATGTGGAACCGGAGCAGCCAACTCAATAACCGTAAACAATGGTGGAACCATTGGAGCAGGTCGTGCTACTGCTACTTCCTCTATCAGTACACTAACACTGGAGGGAACACTCATCGTGAACGAAGGTGGAACCATTCGTTTCAAGGCTCGATCGACTCGTTGTGATGCCTTGCGCGTAGCCACTCGCGTGAAACTCATCAGTCCACGCTTCGATATGCAGCAAATGGGTGACACTTGGTTGACTGATACTGATTACAAGATCTTCACAGGTGCGGCTCCCATCTCACTTTCGGGAGAACCCACCTTTGAGCCAGCAATTCCTATGGAGGGCTATATCTGGGATTACTCACGTCTGACAAGTGAAGGCATCATTACCGTTCAGCCAGATCCGACAGGAATCAATCTTATTGATGGCGACCCGAAGAATCAGGCGGATGGCGTCTACGACATGCAGGGACGTAGGCATAACGCCCCCGTGAGAGGCATCAATATCAATAAAGGAAAGAAATTCGTCAAGAAATAAGTGTAAACTTGCAGAAAAAATCGGTAATCATTGGTGGTTACCGATTTTTTTCGTACCTTTGTCGACGGTTTACAAAATGTAAACTAAGGGGTGCCATTGTCATTTGCAATCGGCTGAGATCATACCCTCTGACCTGAACAGGGTAATGCCTGCGTAGGGAAAAGACCTTCTCCTCCCCCTTATTATATATTATATATAAGGTATATACAAATGAAGAATTATCTCATTGCATTGGCTACTTTGGCCTTTGTACCTTCTGCTGCGGCTTGGGCGCAGTCAGACGACACCGATTCCCTGCGACTCGAAGACTTACAGGAAGTGGTAGTGAAAGGCGTACGTGCTCAAGAGAATGCTCCTTTTGCCGTAGCAAACATGAGCAAACAACAACTCCAGAACTTTTCAAAAAGCGGTCAGGAACTTCCTTTCCTCTTTGCCAACACACCAGGTGTTCTGGCATGGGGCGAGAACGGACTTGGCACAGGAACGGCTTATATGCGAATCCGTGGTGCTGCAGGTTCGCGTATCAACGTAACACTTGACGGTGTTGCCCTCAACTCACCTGAAGACCAATGCGTTTTCTGGGCAAACATGAATTCATATGCTTCTCTACTCGGATCTGCCCAGATTCAGCGTGGTATTGGTACGTCGACCAATGGTGACGGTGCCTTCGGAGGTTCTATCTCTTTGGCATTGGCCGCACCGAGTCAGGTGCCCAGTCTTGAGATTACAGGATCATACGGCAGTTACAACACCTATAATGTTGGTGCAAACTTTTCCACTGGGTTACTCTGGGATCACTTAGTGTTTGACGGTGCTTATCATCATACCGGTACTGATGGTTTTCTTCATGGAACCAGTGGCAATTCAGGCTCATTCTATGGTGGTCTGACTTGGTATGGAGACAATTTCAAGGTAAGTTACAAGAACGTAGGAAACTATGAGCACACCGGACAGGCTTGGAACGGAGTAACGGCAGGTAACGACGATGCTTCCTTGATGGGTGGTGACATTCGCAACTACAAGGATCTCTACGATCGTGGCCTTGGCAAGTTCAACTCACTCTACGAAGCCATCGTCTTTGATGACAATAACTGGGCTTTCCCACAAGATGCGGACGGAAACTATATGACCCAGCGCTACAAG
Organism: Prevotella sp.; assembly: GCA_024697645.1. Taxonomy (GTDB): domain Bacteria; phylum Bacteroidota; class Bacteroidia; order Bacteroidales; family Bacteroidaceae; genus Prevotella. The sequence goes on along the minus strand of JAILFH010000117.1, from coordinate 24,539 downwards.
ATGAACGATGGTTCTTACTGGGACAAGGCAACGGACAACTTCGTACAGGACCATAACATTCTGTCGTTCTCATGGCAGCCAAGCAACCAATGGTCACACAATGTGGCTTTGCACTACACCTATGGCCATGGATACTATAGGGAGTTCCGTCCGAACAACAAACTTTCCAAGTATGGTCTCTTAGCCACTACGGCTGATGGAAGTAATATTAAACGCTCCGACTTCGTACGTGAGAAGGGTATGACGCAGCACACTTATGGCGCTATCTATAACGTTAACTACAAGAATGAGTTCTGGGATGTGATTGGTGGTGTGAACCTTCAGCAGTTCCGCGGAAACCACTTCGGTTATCTTACCTACATCGCCAATGCTGACGTAGAAAAGAAATATCCTACCGACTATAAGTATTACGATTCAGATGCTGACAAGGATGACTATTCTGCCTTCATCAAGGGAACTTACCACATCACTTCAGCATGGGATCTCTTCGGCGATCTGCAGTATCGTCATGTAAGTTATAAGACAGACGGAGTGAATGACAAGTTCATTGAGCAGGCTGACGGAACATACAAGAATCAGGCTCTGGACATCGATTCGAAGTACGATTTCTTCAATCCAAAGGCGGGTGTCAGTTACCATCAAGATGGTCACAAGGCTTATTTCTCAGTCGCTTATGCCAGTCGTGAGCCTGAGCGTAATAACTTCACCGACAACGGCAACTATCCAGCACCCGATGCAGAGCATCTGCTCGACTTCGAACTTGGTTACGACTACAGCGGAAGTAATTGGCACGCAGGCGTGAACTTCTATTACATGGACTATAAGGATCAATTTGTGCAGACGGGTCAACAAAGTGATATCGGTGAAAACCTCACCACAAACATCGATAAGAGTTATCGAATGGGTGTGGAACTGTCGGCCGACTGGAGTCCACTTAACTGGCTGACCATTGCGGGTAATGCAGCACTTTCTGAGAACAAGATCAAGGATTTCACAGAGTATGCTGAGGATTGGTACGCTGATGAAGGTTATCGAACAATTCATTATTGTAAGTCAACTCTTGCATTCTCGCCGGCTGCTATCCTCAATGGATTCCTCAACTTCCATTACAATGGTTTCCAGGCTATTTGGCACACCAATTTCGTTAGCCGTCAGTATCTCGACAATACCGAAAATGCTGATCGCTCACTGCCTTGCTTCTCACAGACAAACGTTAACCTCAACTACACTTGGAAAGTGGGTAAGAGATTTGCAGGTCTGAAGGAAGTGGTATTCGGCGTGAATCTGAACAATATCTTCGACCGCCATTATGCAAACAGCGGTTGGGTTTATTCTGCCTATGCTGAGGAGGGCGCTAAGGACACTGATGATCGCTACTATCAAATCGGATTTATTCCTATGGCTGGATTCACTGCTATAGGTAACATCACTCTGAGATTCTAATCTATATATAATAAGGTGGGGAAACGGCAGTTTTTCCGAAACGATGACTGCTTCCCCACTTTCATCAATCATTCGAGAACCAAACATGATGGAATTCCTTGCCGCCCACTGGCTCGATATGCTCACCACAGCATTGGGTCTGGCCTATATCATCCTTGAATACCGCGCCTCAATCTGGCTGTGGGCAGTAGGCTTTGCGATGCAAGGTCTGGGCATTGTGCTTTATTACCAGAAAGGCCTTTATGCCGATTGTGGTATGGAATTCTACTACCTCGCCATGACAGTTTATGGCTACTGGAACTGGATGAGGAAAGAAAAGAAAGAAGTGGCTCCTGCTCTCGTAAGCAAGGAGGCAACAACTGAAAACAGCAGAACAAATCAGATAACTAACGAAACCAAAGACAACAGATCGCTAACCGAAGAAGAGAACTCCTCTTCCATTACTCACTTCCCCCTTAACCTTGCCCTACTGTGGACGGGTATCACGCTCGCTGCTTGGCTTGCGCTTTATCTATTCCTCGTGAACTTCACGGATTCGCGCGTTCCAATAGCAGATTCGTTTACGACTGCCCTTTCCTTTGTAGGCATCTGGGCATTGGCACGAAAGTATCTGGAGCAATGGCTCATCTGGATTGTCGTAGATGTGGTAACATGCTGCCTTTATTTCTACAAGGACATTCCTTTCAAGGCCTCGCTCTATGCACTCTATGTCGTCATTGCCATTGCTGGCTACTATAAATGGCGGAAGATGATACAAACTAACCAAAAGAACTAAACACAAAACTAACAAAAATACGCTCTACCTTGTTGTATAACCCGGATTTTTTTCATAACTTTGCAGAAAATCCAAGAGCACCCTGGACCATTCAGACATCTGGATGGTCCAGAACTTTAAACCGATTCTGAAATCAAACTATATACAATATCAAACAATAAAAGCCTATGAAACGATTTGCATTTAAGATGTTCCTCAAGTCAGGCTGCGAGGACGAGTATGCCAAGCGACACGCTGCCATTTGGCCTGAACTGAAACAAATGATTAAGGAGCAGGGAGTTGGCAATTACAGTATCTATTGGGACCGCGACACCAACATCCTCTTTGCCTATCAGGAATGTGAGGGCGATGGAAACTCACAGGACACAACCGATGTAGACCCCATTACCCAGCGTTGGTGGGACATGATGGCAGACATCATGGAAGTAAACCCCGACAATTCTCCCATCACCATTCCCCTACCTGAACTATTCCACCTGGACTAAAACCTCCTGAAAACTCTTCAACCAACAAACAACATCAAACAAAAAAAGGGATGCCGCATCTGCGACATCCCTTTCCTTATCATAATTAAAATTCGGTTTAATCATCCCAAACACTGTTGATTGTCAGGTCTGACTTGGCATCTGGTACCATTGAACCGCCATCATCAACACCACCATAACCGATGCCTTGATCATCTGCAGTAACTCCACTACCAGCCATCAACTGTTCCATATAAAGTGCCTTCACTTTCACCTCTGGTGCAATATATACTATTTTCTTCATTGTTAAGTCCTCCTTTTATTATTTGATTGTTACTTTCTTACCATCAATGATATAAACACCCTTCTGGAGAGTATTCAGGTTATTATTCTCAATCTGAATCTTGCGACCAGAGAGATCATAAACACCTTCTACCACACGCTGCTGACTGATACCCTCAATCGATGTTGCTTCACCATCAACAAAGAGACCAATCTTGGCACCATATTCAGTTTCAACATCGGTTAAAAGATCAAAGAAATTAAAATATGCACGGAATCCCTTCATCTGAGTTTTACCAGTTGAATATGCGAATTTATTTCCACTAATGAACAGGCACAATTCAGGAACAGATGTTGGAACAAATGTACCAACAATGCTATGAGGTTTACGAGGTGTGTTCAAATTGATTTCCAAATCTTCTGCAGCAGCAGGATTGACTGTGACACCTTCAACTTTGAATCCCTCATCGTATGTTATACTCTTTGTTGCCTTCAAAATATAAGGATGATTCTCTGCTAAACCAGTAGTTACTGAATTAAACATTACATTAATTCCCACTACATTTCCGTCAGCATCTTCAACTACCTCATAATCATTAAAATCAGCAAGACTACAACCTTCGCCAAATGCTGCAGTCATTTGATCTGTAGTCATTGCAAATGGCAAGCAAATTGTGCTCCACTGTTCTTGATCTGCCTTAATAGTACGCTTCACAAGGACATTTACATTCTCAGCTGCTTCAGGAGCAGTAGTAGAAGTTTCATCCAAAGTCACCCAATTAGACACGATGATGTTGAATGTAATATTCTCATAATTTTTCTTCACAACTTCATAAACAGGATTATCATCAGTTCCTTCTATCTGATTTCCATTACCTGTCATCTCTGCACTAGTAATCGTTGCTTGATATGTACCTTCAGCCAAATCTGCTGCAGCTTCAATTGTAACATTAACCACTGTAAAAGTACCTTCAATACCTCCTCCATTCAAATCAACTACAGTGATTCTGTAATCGCCATCTATCAAATTGGTTCCAGGTGTAAGTTTCTGATCTCCCTGTGTTGTCTCTACAGCACTAATTTTCTCTGGGAACGTAATGTGGAACTCGGAGTCACGGAATTTGATAGCCGTTTCATTCTCCATCACAATTGCAAATGTAGCTTGCTTTCCGGGAACGATAGTTACATCATCCACTTTCAGTGTCTGCGCCCATGCGCCACTTACGGCGAAGAGCGTGAGCAAAGTTAGTAATACTTTCTTCATAATTGTTTTATTTTTATAGTTTATATTTTATAAATTTCAAGTTTTTAGGATGCAGTGGCGATGTCTGAAATCAATCTATTTTCGTGCGACTGAACAGAGGGACGAACACAATCCACCCTATAATACGTTGCAAAGGTAGAAAGATTTTTTGAATCTACCTAATTTTTTTCATCTTTTTTGCGACTTTTTTCTATTGCAATTGTATTTTTCCGAAAATTTGTAAAAAAAACGTCAGATATTTCCAAAGTAACAAAGTATTTCCAAAGAAACAAGGTAACAAAGTAACAAAGCATTATCAAAGTAACAAAGTAACAAAGTAACAAAGTAACGGAAAACAGAGAAAAAAGTCGTAAAATATAGTATTTATATAAAGCATACCTTTTGACCCTAGAGAGCATATCTTTATACCCCTATAAACGATACCTTTATACCTATATAAAGGATACCTTTCTAAGGTCAAAAGGACATCTTTCTATGGTCGAAAGGTATGCTCCGTAAGGTCGAAAGCAATGCTTTACAAAGTCAAGAGGATAACTCTGCAAGATAAGGAGTACTACTTAACTAATTTGGGGAATTCTTTATTTAGGCGATGGGAAAACGCTTCGCACTAACACGAAGAATCTCGATAAAACTAAAAACGCCATCAAGCATTTTTAAGTTTGAAGGCGTTTTCAATACTGGAGATATCGGCTGAGAAGGCGGAATCGACTTTTATCCGCTGTTCTACCTGCGAACAACTATGGATGACGGTACTATGATCTCGACCTCCAACTAGTTTTCCGATGCGAGCAGCCGGCATTTTCGTGTATTTCTGAGCCAGATACATCGAAACCTGACGGGCTACTACCAAATCACGCTTGCGGCTCTTGCTATTGACAGCCGTTGCCGTAACCCCATAATGGCTACAAACTGTATCGAGGATATCATCGATAGTCAGAGGATGATCGTCAACCTTCACGGCCCGCTTCACAATCCTCTCAGCCAATCGCATATCAATGCGACAATTGTAAACCACGCTATAAGCCATCAGCGAATTGATGACACCTTCAAGGTCACGTACGCTTCCATTCGCAGTTTGCGCAATGAACGAAACCACATCCTCCGGAATCTGCAAACCATCACGACGAATCTTGCTATTGAGAATATCAATGCACAGTTGCGGATTGGGTTTCTCAAGTTCAGCAATCAGTCCACTCTTGAAACGCGTAATGAGACGCTCATTCATTCCTTGCAAGTCAACAGGTGGTCGGTCGCAAGCCAAAATGATGCGCTTTCCATTACGGAAGAGGTGATTGAACACATGGAAGAACGTATCCTGAGTTCCTTTTGCCGTCACCCACTCCTGAATGTCATCTACGATGAGCAGGTCGATGGTCTGATAGAACTTAATGAAATCGTTAATCGCATTCTGTCGCGTTGCATCAACATACTGCACCTGAAAGAGTCGTGCACTGATATAAAGAACGCGCTTCTGCGGATAGAGTTGGCGAGTCCGATTACCAATTGCATTAATAAGGTGAGTCTTTCCACAACCACTTGGTCCGTAGATGAACATCGGGTTGAACTGTTGCTTCTGTGGATGTTCTGCTATAGACATTCCTACACTACGAGGGAGACGATTACTATCGCCCTCAATGAAGTTGGAGAAAGTCTGATGCGGATTCAACTGTGGGTCCAGAGGCTGCGGAACTGCTGCATCGAGCGCTGTTGGTGAGAGATTTGCACGCTTCGTAGGTGCTTTCTGCTCAGAACTATGATCGTTCTCATCGCCTTCGAACACTTGCATCAACCCATGCTCACTGTCAGTAACCACTCGGTAAGCCAGCCGAACTCCCTCGCAGAATGTATGGCGAAGAACTTTGCTCAATAAGTCCACATAGTTCTCCTCCAGATACTCGTAGACGAACGGGCTCGGTACCTGCACCAACACCGTCTTCGACTGTTCAGTGAACGATTCGAAGGCGATTGGCTTGAACCATGTGTTAAATTGCTGCTCTGAAACATTCTCGCTGATGAGCGCAAGTGCTTTGTCCCAAGCGGCATTAGGACTTACTGTCATATATTTTCTCTTACTTTCCGGTTTTTGACTGCTTAAGCGGCTGTAGGCATTGTTTTGTCTAGAGATGTTAGTAGCATACTTGCTGCTTTCGCATTTCGATTGCAAAAGTAAATAAAATCTTTCTAAAAAAAAAATTTTTTTGATTAAACTTTTTTCATCAATGAAGTGTTCAATATGTCGCATATTTTCGTAAATCGTTATTATTGTGCAATTTACGTTTTTCTGAGGGTTTAAAGTCTAAACAAAAACGGTGTTTTTGCCATAAGTTTATGATTAACAACAAGTTACGAAAATTGATTAATGAAAATCTGAAAACAGTGAAACACTTCTCCAAATGGCCGAAAATGTACGAGCGAAAAGGATTTCGGGCACTTTCAAAGTTCGTGAAACATTTCGCTCGTTATTTAGATTTAATATAATTAACCTTTTACTTTTCCTTCTTTCCAAAGATGGAAACGTTGATATAGCGTTTCGGGTGCTCGCGTACATCATTTAATAGTTGCTCAGCACTATTTAATGTTCCATTCACGCGATTATAAAGCGAAGGATCATTGAGAAGCATTCCTGCAGAACCAGTCGGGGAATTCAGTTTCTGGGTTACTGCTTCCACATTGGCAAGCGTCTGATCTACCTTCTTCATAGTAGCGTCGATGTCAACAGCCGAGAGATTCTCTGTAAGTTGCTGGGCATTGTCGAGAACACCGTCGGCCTTGGTCAAAAGTCCAGGCATCTGGCGGTTCATACCAGCCATCAGCGTATTCAGTTCACGCGTAGAAGTCTTGAGGTCGGAAGTGACTACTTCCACATTGTGCAAAGAACGTGCAATAGCAGGATCAGCCATCAGCGCATTCACACTCGACAGAATCGAATCAAGTTTGGGAAGCATCTGCTCAACTGCAGGCAACAATGCTGCTGCACGAGCCAAAAGTCCTTCCGCCTGCTGACCATTGATTGTATCACCCAAGGAAAGCAATGCTGTATTTGCACCAACACCAGCCAGTCCTTCTGCCTTAGAAAGAGAATCATTTGCTACTACGGCGCCCTGCCCCTGCATCGGATTGAGAAGAAGATTCATCTTCACATTTCCCATGAAATCGCTGACAATCTCGGCTGTTGTTCCGACAGGTAGTTTCATCTCATCGTCAACAGTAAATCCAACGATGATATTTCCACTGCCCGAATAGTCGAAGTCGATGCTCTTGACAAGTCCCACCTGATAGCCATTGGCAAAGATGGGATTGTTAGCAGCAAGTCCACTAATATCGCTGAAGCGAGCATAATAGACGTTCTTCTCTGAAAGCACTGAAACACCCTTCAGAAAATTCATTCCGAAAAACAGGATGACTATAGCAGCAATGGCCACCAGTGCTATTTTGATTTCTTTCTTCATTTCTTGTTCTTTTTAAATTCGGCAATGGCCTCGTGAACGTTCATTTTCTGACCATTCTTGAAAGCAATGATAAAGGCCTCAGGAAACTTGTCGATGATTTCCTTTCGCTGACGGGAGATAGCGTTATAGTCAGTGGAAGCACCCACCGTATACTTAAACATTCCGTTCTCCTCGTAGCAATCTACATCCGTGAGTCCTTTGAACTGTCGATCGGTAGTTTTAATTTTTGTGCGGCCCGTGAGAATCTGAATCTTGAAAACAGGTACGTCGCTCGCCGTTTCCGAAGCAGGCTTCTCTGCCTGAGGAACTTCTGCAAACTTCGTTGGTTCTGCAACTTTGTTGTCAGTTGCCTTTTGCTCAGTTGGCTTAGTTTCGACTGGTTTCGTATTCGATTGGCGCTTCTGCTCTACACGAGAAGTTTCCTTCTTCGGTTCCTTCTTGTATTCATCAGGTACAACCTGAGGCAATTCAGTCTCCTTTACGTCCTGAGGACGATAGGGAACATTCAGCCCGTCGAAATACTTGTTCTTGTAAGCAATGAACGCCTTCAGGAATCCACGAGCATATTTGTCGGTTGACGAGGATGCATTCATAAACGCCTCCTCATTCGGATTGGAGATAAAACCGAGTTCCATCAAGCAAGCAGGCATTGAAGTCAGACGCAACACTGCAAGATTGTTCTGATGAGCGCCCTTATTGACTATACCCGTAGCAGCACAGATACTTTTCTGCAAAAGACGTGCCAACTCTACGCTGCGTTCCATGTTCTTGTCCTGAATGAATTCGAACATGATGTTGCTCTCTGGAGAGTTGTCGAAGCCCTGATAGCGCTGCTTATAGTCTTTCTCCATATAGATTACGGAGTTCTCGCGCTTGGCAACTTCCAGATTCTCCTGAATTCCCTTCTTTCCAGTTCTTTCGCCACGACCAAGAGCATAAGTCTGATAACCATTTGTGCTATGCGAATTAGCCACAGCATTGATATGAACTGAGACAAACAGGTCTGCCTTGTTTTTGTTTGCAATCTCAGCACGTTGCCATAGTTCAAGGAAACGGTCGGTTGTACGAGTATAAATTACTTTCACGTCAGGACAGTTGCGCTCAACAATAGCGCCAAAAGCCAATGAATATCTCAAGGTGAGGTTTTTCTCCTTCGAAGTCTTTCCTACGCATCCAGAGTCCTTTCCTCCATGACCAGCATCAATGACCAAAACAAACTTGCCGGCAGCCATAGATAAGGTTACGCAACAACAAAGCAACAGGGTCACAAACAAACGGGAAGGCACGAAAAGGCTTGACAGCCCCCATGTCTTCTGACTATTCATGTCCTTATTATAAATATTCATGTGTCGCATAAATTGCTTATTTCTATCGTTACTTTATAGTCTTCCTGATATGATAACTAAGCCTTTTGCCTCAAAAACGTTACTTTGTTACCTTGTTACTTTGTTACTTTGGAAAAGTTACCTTGTTACCTTGTTACCTTGTTACTTTGTTACCTTGGAAAGTTACCTTGTTACTTTGTTACTTTGTTACCTTGGAAAGGTGACTTTAATCTTCACCTCTGCCCCATCCAAATCGGCTCCCATTGGCGGATTTAGTTTCTTCACACTCACTTCAACCGCTTGCAACTGGGCAAAACGGCTGAGAAGCGCATTTGCAATGCGGCCAGCGACGTGTTCGATGAGTTGACTTGGAATAGCCATTTGCTCCTTCACCGCCTCATAGACCTCCGCATAGTTCACTGTGTCTGAAACGTCATCACTCTCGACAGCCCGACTCAAATCTACATCCAACGAAACTGTCACCTCATAGTCGTTTCCTACAAGGCGTTCCTGCGGCAACACCCCATGCAGAGCATGAAAGCGCATTCGATGCAGGTTAAGAGTGCTGGAAGTGATATTCATCATCCTGATTACAAATTATTCATCAGCCCCGTCGGCAGTGTATTTCTTCAGAGCGCGCTCTACGCCCACTTTCCATGTATTGATGCTCTCGTCCTGCAAATCAAGTGAGGCAACGAGTTTCACAACATGTTCGATGGGCATTCCATAGCGCAGCACACCCGAGATGAGTTTGGCATAGTTCCAATATTCCTTGTTGAACTTCTCCGAAAGTCCTTCAACGGTAGTCTTATAGCCTCGCTTGTTCTCAAATTGGAAGTCGTAGCGTTTGGTGCCATCTTCATTCACCTGCTTGATAATCTTACCCTTGGTGACAGTTTTGGGCAACACGATACCCTCATCGTCATCCTGCAGACCAGTGAAGATTTCATAAGGACGACCATTGAGCAAACCCACGAAGGCCACCCATTTATCCTTGTTGTTCTGGAAGCGCACCACATCGCATTCCAACTCTTTAGGCCTTACGGCCACCACTTTGTGCAGTTCTTGTTCCATAACAGAAAGATTTTTGAATACTGCTGCAAAGTTACTAAAAAGTTCATAGTAATGGACCGAAAGTTGAAAGTTTTTTTACTTTCGACAGGAAAAAGTTGTCAAAAAGGGAAAAATTGACTATCTTTGCAAAAGAAAAAGTTATCCAAAATGAAAAATATTCTAACAAGAAGAAGTATTCGTGTTTACTCAGAACAAAACGTCAGCGACGAATTGCTGAATGAATTGTTGTCTGAAGCAGGTCGTACTCAAACCATGGGAAACCTGCAATTGTATAGTGTAGTCGTAACACGTTCAGAGGAAATGAAACGCAGATTGGCTCCTGCCCATTTCAATCAGCCTATGGTGATGGGAGCCCCTGTAGTATTGACTTTCTGTGCTGATTTCCGTCGGACAACAAGATGGGCAGAGGAGCGGAAAGCCAATCCTGGATACGACAACCTGCTGTCGTATCAGAATGCAGCAACTGATGCCCTACTCTACTGCCAGACTTTCTGCAATCTGGCAGAGGAACGTGGGTTGGGACTTTGCTTTTTGGGAACAACAGTCTACATGCCGCAGTTGATTATTGAAACCTTACAACTGCCCCAATTAGTTTTTCCAGTGGCCACCATCACATTAGGCTGGCCAGCCGAAGAGCCTCCTCTCACAGATCGCTTACCTCTTGCTGCAATTCGTCACGACGAAACTTATCAAGATTACACTCGTGAGCGAATTGATTCGCTCTATGAAGAGAAGGAATCGCTGCCTGAAAACATTGAGTTTGTACGTATCAACAACAAAGAGACTCTTGCTCAGGTCTTCACCGATTGTCGCTATACCCGAAAAGACAATGAAGCTCTGTCAGAAACCCTTCTCGAAGCTTTAAAGCAGCAAGGATTTCTCAGCGAGTAATGAGCAATAGTCACAGCTATTAAAATAGTCTAAAAATATAACAGAATCGTACTTTTCTACTCGCATTTCTTTCTTTTTCTCATAATATTTCGTATATTTGCCGCGTAATAACGAAAACCTAAAAGAGAAGAAAGATGAAAAGACTATTGGCTATCATCGTCCTATTGTTCAGTTTGACGACAAATCTATTAGCGCAAAAGTCGCTTTACACTCCCGAAGAATGGAAAAACTACAATGAGGCAGAGACCCTTCTTTATAAGAAGAGCGATGCAGCTAATCAATACACATGGTCGGAATCTCGTTCGAAACAATCGGACAACTGCATTGTCTATTGGGACAAAGGCTACGGCTCAACTGCCCCTAACGAACTTGACTCCTCCAATGAGTATTATGTGGACATTGATGATTTGCTGGCAAAAGCTGAAGCTTTTTATGAGTTGGAATCATTAAAACTCGGTTTTGTAGACCCGCAGAATTCCAATATCGCGAAATACAAAATCATGATTCTGCTTAATCACTCCACCGACTGGATTTGCTATGGTGGTGGCTATGATTTTCAGATTTCTGCGCTCTGGCTAAGTCCAAGTACGTGCCATCCCGTTGGTCATAGTGTCGCTCACGAGGTTGGACACTCATTCCATTATATGTGTTATGCCGAAGATTCTAATCATGGAAGCAACTCAAGCATTCAGACAGGATTTCATAGTGCTGTAGGAAATGGTAGTGTCACCTGGGAACAAACCGCCCAATGGCAAGCCAACCAGTCGTATCCCGAGGAGATGTTCAATCAGAGCATCAATATTTTCCGCAACAGCCACAACTATGCCTTCACTCACGAGTGGCACCGTTATCAGTCGTATTGGTTCTTCTATTATCTTTGCCAATACTACAATGACATTCAGACCATTGCAAATGTCTGGAACTATCGCGAAACTACCGTAAAAGATTTCAATCAAGTTTTGATGGACTTGAAAGGTCTTTCCGTTCAGGAACTCTTCCAACTCTATTTCGACTATGCCTTGCGTTGTGCTACTTGGGATTTCGATGCATGCGAGAATTATCGAGACAACTATATCGGCGATTTCAATTATAATTACGTGAAACTTGGCGCTTCCAAATATCAGGTGGCCTATGCAAGCGCACCACAAAGTACAGGTTTCAACGTGATTCCACTGAATGTTCCAACTGCAGGAACCACTATCACGACACACTTTACTGCCCTGGCTCCAGGATGTTCGCTTGCTAGCGGTGATCCTGCTCAATACTTGAATGGTGAATCTACATACACAAGCGCAGGTACTTCTTCATACAACAGCGTTTCTGCTGCTTCGGCACGTGGTTTCCGTGCAGGATATGTGGCACTCTTGAAGGATGGAACAAGGCAATATTTCAATGATAACACTCTTCACTGCACAGGTACTGGCGAGAAAACAGAAGACATTTCGATGACTGTTCCTAAAAATACCAGTAAGATTTATCTTGTGGTTGCACCTGCTCCAACTCAATATTTTCAGCATCAATGGGACGAAAGCATCAAAGACGACGACCAATGGCCCTATCAGGTGGAGTTTGTTGGCACGAATCTTGGTGGACAGGCTACGCTCGACGGACGCGAAATCAGTAATATTACTCTAACCTATGACGTTTCTCTGAAGCCTGCTGCAGACTATTCTTCTGCTACCGTACGCGTCGAAAGTTCAGCACTCGCCATGCTCTGTACTGCTTTCCAACTGAATTGGAGTGACATTGTTAATCGCATAACATCTTATAGTACTTCTGGGCCGTCCAATAGCCAAATCATGTTCTATGCCGCTAATGCTGATGGTTCTCTCATCGAAAGTGGTTCCACCGCTAATGGTTACGGCCATTGGTTTAATGCGTCGGGCGAGGTGACAACTTGGGGCAGCAATAGTTATGTCTATTCCGAGTTCACGACTAGTACACCAACGTTCGCAGTAGGTCAAATGCCAAATATGAACATTAGTGGCGACCAGCGCACTATCCGACAAGCGTTGCGCTACAAAGACACTATGGGCAAAGAGGCTATTGCCTACTTCGTATTCAATATCACATTCGACGACAATGCTACCAATTCGGCATCACTAAGTAATATTGAATATGGTGAAGCCTGGCTACTGGGTGATGTGAATATGGATCATGAGGTGACGATTGCTGATGTGACTGCTCTGGTCAATATTCTTCTTGGCAAGTCCAGCGACTACAAACTTGTATTGGCAGACGTGAATGAAGACGGCGAACTCTCCATTGCAGATGTCACAGCCTTAGTCAACGTGCTATTAGGAAAGGCAGAACAAAAGACAGTGTATCTTGTGGAATAACTTTTCCTATTCGAAGGAGCATAGAAGTCTTTATGTTAGAATGCTTTGATACTTGAAAAGCAAAGCAGGAAAATCCAAAATCAACAAAACAAGCAATAAAAAAGTTAGAAGTTAGTAATCAAATTGGTTCGTTGCCAATTGATAAAACTAACTTCTAACTCGCTTAATACCTATTTTATTTATTGTTTATCTATCGAAGTAACTCATATCGTCCGAGTTACAAAGAACTCGATAATCAACTAAATATTGTAAAGTATTTAAATCTGAAGCCCCTGGTTACTCAGTGACTACAACAGGCTTATACTTCGGCACGAGAATCTTCATGATGCACCAGCCTACGAGATAGGCAACTGCACAGATACAGAAGATAATCATATAGCCAGCAGGCTTACCTTCGAATCCCATGAACTTGAAGGCTGCGCCTTGTGCCTCAGCATAGGTGAAGAGAGCACCAGCACCCTTGTTGATGAGGAAAGAACCTACACCACCTGCCATACCACCAATACCAGTAATAGTAGCAATAGTCGACTTCGGGAACATATCACCAATAGTAGAGAAAATGTTGGCCGACCAAGACTGGTGAGCAGCACCAAGAATACCAATCAGGATGATGGGGAACCAAGGAGTGTTGAACACGCCTCCGAGCGGCTGAGCAAAGAGACCGAGCAGCGGGAAGAAGGCGAAGATGAGCATAGCGCGCATGCGACCTGCATAAGGATTCATGCCCTTATTAATGAAATAGGTGGGAAGTTTACCACCAAGGATGGACAGCATCGTGATGAGATAAAGCACGAAGATGAGCGTCATACCCAACACGTCAGTAGGATTGATGTCGAACTGAGACTTAAGATATGCAGGGGTCCAGAACAAGAAGAACCACCAAACGCCATCAGTCATGAACTTACCTACGATGAACGACCAAGTCTGCGGGAATGTAAAGCACTTCAGGAACGAAATTTGAGGACCTTCGTCATTAGCATCCTTTGGATCGCCTTCAGTCTCTGCATCCTGATTGATGTAGGTGAGTTCTGCATCATTCACCTTCGGATTCTCGTTCGGCTTCTTGTAAAGCCAGATCCAGAAGCCCATCCAGATGTAACCCAGTGCACCGATGACGATGAATGCCATTTCCCAACCAAAGAATTTGGCAAGCACAGGAATCGTGAACGGAGCAATAAGAGCACCTACAGATGCACCGCTATTGAAGATGGCTGTTGCATAAGCACGGTCTTTCTTCGGGAAATACTCGGCAGTCACCTTAATGGCTGCAGGGAAGTTACCAGCCTCACCAAGGGCCAGGATACAACGGGCTCCAAGGAACAGCCATACGGAAACAGTCGAGATGGTAAGTGCTGCATCAGCAACACCACTAGCCTTAAAGGCACGCAGAGTTTCCTTAGCGCCCTCAAATCCAACAAGCCAGTCGCCTGTTACGATGCCACTTGTGGCAATGCCGCAGAATGCATGGAGCACAGCACCTGTAGACCAAACGAAGATAGCCCAGAGATAACCCTTGCGAGTGCCCATCCAGTCGATAAACTTACCGGCAAAAAGCATGCAAAGAGCATAGATGATGGAGAAATAGGCCGTGATGGTTCCATAGTTGTCGTCGCTCCAGCCAAACTCTTGCTGGATACCACCCTCACCAGGATAGGTCAGGGAAAGAACCTGACGGTCCATGTAATTGACCGTTGTCGCAAAAAACAACATCGCACAGATAATCCAACGATAATTGGTCATCTTTGTAGTTTTGATAGGACTCATTTTGTTTTACGTTTTCGTTATTTTATGATTTAGACTTTTGCGATTTAGGAGTTTATAATTTGCAAAGTTACAAAAAAAATCACAATTCCTAGGCCGAACTGTGATTTTTTTTGCTTTATCCCATGAATAAGGACTCTTTACAATCCAAATTTCAATGCTAATCTTGGTAATAAACTCGCTTCACTCGATTGCTCACTGCAGTGAGAACTTCATAGGGAATCGTGTCAATAATGTCGCTAAGTGCCGTAACCGGAAGATTCTGTCCAAAGATCTCGACAGAATCACCTTCCTGACAGGGGATATCGGTAACGTCAATCATAGCAACGTCCATGCAGATATTGCCCACATATTCAGCCTTCTGCCCATTCACAAGACAGTAGCCATGACGATTGCCTAATTGTCGGTTCAGGCCATCAGCATAGCCAATAGGAATGGCGGCAATCAGACTATCGCGCTCAAGAATGGTCCGCCGCGAATAGCCTATACTATCGCCTGCCTGCACACGACGAAGTTGAAGTATCGTTGTCTTCAGCGTCGAAACCGTATTGATTTTGCTATTATCTCTCGGATTCACGCCATAAAGGCCAAGCCCAAGGCGACACATATCAAGTTGGCGTTCGGGGAAATGCTCTATGCCTGCAGAATTGCAGATGTGGCGCAAAATCTTATGACCGAAAGCCGACTGCAACTGCTTGCTTGCCTCATCGAAGAGTTTGAACTGCTGGGCTGAGAATTCATCAAATGAATCGCTGTCTGAACCTACGAAATGACTGAACACTGAGCGTGGAATGACGGCTGTCTGATGAGTAAGCCGCTGGATGAGACGTTCCAGTTCAGAATAATCAACCACGTTGAATCCCAGACGGTGCATTCCCGTATCAAGTTTGATGTGAACTGGCCAACCTGTGATACCCTCTCGTTCGGCAGCAGAGATAAGTGCTTCGAGCAAACGGAAGGAATAGACTTCTGGTTCCAGATCATAGTCAAAAAGGGTCTTGAACGATGACATCTCAGGATTCATCACCATGATATTCGCTGTGATACCAGCACGGCGAAGAGCAGCACCTTCGTCAGCAACTGCAACTGCCAGATAGTCAACCCCATGGTCTTGTAAAGTCTTGGCAATCTCGATAGCACCAGCACCATAACCATCGGCCTTAATCATGCAAACCAACTTCGTCGTAGATTTCATGAATGAGCGGTAGTAGTTCAGATTGGCCACAACCGCTCCCAAATTCACCTCAAGTGTCGTCTCATGCACCTTCTGAACAAGGAGTTCGGTGATTTGGTCGAATCCGAAATGACGGGCTCCCTTCACCAGGATAACCTCATTGGCTAACGAATGGAAAACCTCACTATGAATAAATTGCTCGACGCCCTTGAAGAAATAGCATTGCTCAGTCGCCGCAAACTTATCCTGCTCAGTAAACAACACTGGACCAATACCTACAAACTTCGTAATTCCACGCGAAGTGATGAGTTCAGCCACATTCCGATATAATTCATCGGGCGTAAGACCACTCTGTTGTATATCACTGAGAATCAAAGTCATAGGCTGTTGTGTCGCATCGGGCTGATGTGTCGTGGCACGACGATGCATGAAGTCAAGCGCAATGTCAAGCGACTTCAAGTCGGAGTTATAACTATCGTTGATGAGCGTACAACCATCGCGGCCTTCCTTCACTTCAAGTCTCATGGCCACTGGCTCAAGTCGCTGCATACGAAGGTCAAGTTCATCGGTGCGAACACCCAGATGAAGGGCCACAACCGCACAGGCTATGGCATTCTGAACAGATGCATCATCGACAAAGGGAATTGAGAAGAACGACTCCTCCTGCTTATAGACATAGGCTACAGTTGTCATCGTATGCTTCTTCTCAATATATTTCACAAACATCGCAGCATCATGGTCTTTCTGCGACCAGGCAAGATGCTTGCCTTTGAAGTCAGCATGCGCGTTGACATGCGTTTTCACCACGGGGTCGTCTGCATTGTAGACGATTGTCTTTGCATCGTGGAACAGACGAAGTTTCTCCTCACATTTCTCGTCGAGCGAAGCAAAATTCTCCTGATGGGCAGAACCCAAATTCGTGAGCACGGCAATAGTTGGCTGGATAATATCACGAAGCGCCTGCATCTCGCCAGGCTCGCTGATACCTGCTTCGAAGATTCCTACTTCGGTCTGGTCGTTCATCAACCAGACGGAAAGGGGCACACCAATCTGTGAATTGTAACTTCTGGGTGAACGTGTCACAGAGAATGCATCATCGGGATCAGCCAATGTGGAAAGGATCTGGTAGAGCCATTCCTTCGCCATAGTCTTACCGTTTGATCCCGTTATACCCACAACAGGCACGTCAAACTCCTCGCGATGGCGCTCCGCCAATCGCTGCAGCGCACGGCGCGAATCAGTTACCAACAGGAAGTTTGCGTCGGCAAAACCCTGCTGTTCCTCAGGCAAACTCTCAACCACAAAATTGCGAACACCTCTTCGATAGAGTTCTTGAATATACTTATGGCCGTCATTACGAGAGGAGCGCAACGCGAAAAACAACGTTTCCTCGGGGAAACACAACGAACGGCTATCTGTAAGCAGAAAACTAATGCTCGCATTTCGCTCACCAAAACGATGAGCACCTATAAGCACAGTGATTTGATCAATGGTATATGTCATATTTTCAGTTTTATCTCATTAAAGATTATATCGTAGTTACCTTTTTATTTTGTCATTACGTTACTTTGTTACCTTGTTACTTTGTTATCTTGGAAACGCGGAACCAGTCAATGTCGAGCAAGCCGCTATCCGATTTCACATTATCCTCAACTGCCACAAGTCCCATCTTTGCTCCAATCCATTTGCCTTCACGCATCTTGAACTCATCTCCCACAGCCTTGAACGACTTGCCGTCGCGACTAAAGGCGAAAGTAACGATTCCATTCTTAACAGTCATCTGCAAATGAATGTCTATATAGAGAGCAGGATGATATTCAATCTTATCCCTGTCGGTAGGCTTCAAGGTTGCGAGCACCTGCTGCTCCTCGGGTTTCCCTTGGTCTGCCTGATTGCAAGTGAGTTGTTTCAGTTGAAACTCCTCCCCTACTCGTTCAACAACCAATGTCGAATAACCTCTTCCCATCATGATGATACCACCTTTCTGATGTTCCGCCTTGGCAGCCAGTCGAATCTTCGTCGTTGCAGTAAAGCAATCGGCTGGTGTTTTCTGAAGAAGCATGTTTGGCACAAGCCAGAAGTTAGGGAACCCTTCTTCATTGGCTGATGTAGAATTCTTCTGATTGATTGTCGGAAGTTTCCAAGTAAACATACGGAAATGTCCGTTGGCTGTAGGCATTCCGAAATACTGATCATAGTCTGCTTGCCATTGCCACTGGAGTCCGAGGCGTGGTTCATTGAACTCATCGCTTTCCTGAGGATTCACTATAGGAAGGCTCTTCCCTACTCCATTTTCCGATGTTGATGCGGTTTTAGGCTTGCGGAACGTCAGCACAGGTTCGCCCTTCTTTCCCATAATAGGCCAACCACTTGTCCAGTCAACAGGCTGCAGATGAACCACACGACCATAAGGACCTTTATCCTGGAAGTGCATAAACCAGTCTTCACCTTGCGAAGTATGAATCCAACCTCCCTGATGAGGGCCGTTGATGTTAGTCTTTCCCTGCTGAAGAACGGTTTTGCTCTCATAAGGTCCATAAGGACTCTTCGAACGCATTGCCAGTTGCCAACCAGTTTCCACGCCTCCCGCAGGACAAAGAATCCAGTACCAACCATCACGTTTATAGAATTTTGGACCTTCCGTTGTATAGTCGCGATTTCCGCCGTCGAACACAATGACAGGCTGTCCAATCTGGCGAGTTCCATCAGCAGAAAGTTCACGAACCGTAAGTACAGAATTGAAACCAGCACGAGAGTTTGCCCAACCATTCACGAGATAGCAACGACCATCCTCATCCCACAGAGGACACGTATCTATCATGCCCTTGCCGGGAATCACGCAGACGGGCTCCTCCCACTTTCCTGCAGGATCCTTAGTCTTCACCATCATCACGCCTCGATCGGGATCTCCCCAATAGATATAGAATTCATTGTTATGGTAACGGAAACTCGGAGCCCAGACACCATTTCCATGCTGTGGCAATTCACCTGGGAACTGATGCTGCAGAGCGTGGCCAATAATGGTCCAGTTCACTAAGTCACGCGAATGCAGAATGGGAAGACCCGGCATGCATTGAAACGAAGAAGCAGTCAGATAGTAATCTTCGCCAACGCAAATGACATCAGGGTCGCTATAGTCAGCATTCAGTACTGGGTTCGTAAAGGTGCCGTCACCATTATCGGGACACCACACTTCCGACCGGTATTGAGCCGCGACACTGAGCGTCGCCCCCAACAATAGGAACAGGGCTAGTCTTCTCATCATAATTCGTTTTACCTTTTTGTTAACAACCTACAAAGGTAATCAATTTTTGCAAGATAGAAAAGCGTAGTAAGTTAAAGAAGTTAAAGAAAACAAGAACAAAGAAAACAAAGGTGTTAACAAGGAAAACAGAAACAGTCATTAAGAAGAACGACAACCATCAAACCGTACAAACGCAATGCATCAGAAATAAGTGTTTTAGGGTGATGCATCGGAGTAAGTGATGATGGTTGCCGCTCTTATCTTACAACAATCTTCCTGCCATTACTGACATAGACGCCAGGCTTCAGTTGCTGATTGCCATTAATTGACAAACTGTTTTCTGCGACTTTGCGCCCTTGAAGGTCATAGACATTGTTGTCAAGATTCTGGATAAAAGAACCTTTCACCGACTCAATGCCATCAACTTCGTTCTTCGAGATTAAGACATTGTCGAAACCAATGATTTTCTCTGTGCCACTGGCGGTATGCTGAGCCACGAGTTGAACTGTGGTTGCAGCCTCGCCATCACTCTGAAACTGAAGTTCTACTTGCTGCCATTCTTCCTTGCTATCGAGCGAAGAACTCTTGATGGCAGTGCTTCCTTCGGGTTGTACGCTGACATAAGCGTCACCACCCTGGCCACTTGCCCAGATATCAGCCGTCAACTTATAATCACCTGCTGCCATTCGAAGGGTTTGCGAAAGGGTGAGTGTGGGAGAACCCCAGTTCTGACGAATCCAATAGGTCTGTTTGCTCTGATTGTCGGGAGCAGGCTTATTGGCAAAGAAATTGCTGAAATAGTAGTCGCCTGCCTTGAGTGCAGTCAGGTCGTTTTCGTTGGGATTGGCACGATCAACACTCCATCCCTCCGGCACATAGATGGCCCTGTCGGAACTGACTCCACTGCCTTGCTGGACGCTATAGGAAGCCTCGAAGTCGCCATTCTGCAACTCTGAGGGAAGTTCCTCCTTTTCATATTCAACACCCTGAAGTTCGCAGATTTCCTCACGGGTAAGTGCCACATCATAAAGTTTAAGTCCATCGATTACGCCAACGAAATCCACATTGTCTGCTTTATAATTGGAATCCCACCACTGCGTGCGACCAATATAGTTGCGGTTGTCGGTTGCAACTTCAGCAACCATATAGGCTTCGTTCTGATTGGCAGTTCCACTGGCATCTTCAACACCATCGATATAGATACGGGTGGTGTGAGTAGAAGCCTCAAAGACAACGGCAAGTTTATACTCGCGTCCTGTCGTGAGTGTTGTAGCGCCATTAACCATCGTGGTAGTCCCACCATTCAGTTTGATACCTGCTGAAAGCGGATTGGCACGCAGAAAGACACTGTTGCCCGAGCCCGAGCCGAAATCATAGAAACGTGGTGCTTTCGTCAGACTTTTCGCAGTTGCAGTGAGCAGAAAAGTGTAGGAACGCAGACCACTCAGCAAACCTTCGGGAGCAAGTCCATATTTGTTCGTTGAGAAACCTGCTGCTGTGTTTTTCGTCAAATCAAGTGTTTCAGTCTGTTCATAGCGCAAGTTTTTCTCAATCTCGCGTGCCAAACCTTTCACCTCGAACGTCTTGCTTTTCCCACTAATGGTTGCCGTCAAACTGACTGTTTGGTCCTGTGTAAGCGGGGCGAGACAACCATCGGAAGTGATGACTTGCTCATCGGAACTTGTCCAGGCGACATCAAGTCCAAGCGACGTCGAAGGCAAGACAATATCGGTGCGAGTTTCGCTGGGCAGGGAAAGTGCCTCTAACGCAAAAGTAGCGCGCTCTTCCTCAATAGCCTTCTGATACTGGGTCACAAGATTCTGCACTGCCATTGGCGAATGACATACATATTCAATTCCCTTACTCAGGCAGGAATGATTGAAGGGAGTGACTGTTCCCTGAGCATCTGATTCGCCATCGGTATTGACAATACCACCTGCGAAATCTTCGATTTCAATCACCTGATCGACCAAGCCATTGCGATAAGTAGTCAGAATCTTGCCATCATAGGTCATAGAAAATACCCAAGTGTCAATCTTTGTCGGATGATTGTCGCCACTTGTACCCGTACTTTGGGTTGCCCAGTCGTCAGAAGTGAGCAGACAATTCTGACTCTTGTAACTCTTGCCATTGATTGTGACAACAGGACGCAAATCACTTCCATCAAGGCTATAGACAAACTCCTGATTGTCGCCAATGGTAAACAATGTTCCTTCATACTTCGACGTATTCATGGCAATAGCCAATGTGAGCGTGCTATTCTTCCCAAAGCAGAAACATGTGGGAACTTCCGCATCTGCAGCCTGCATCGTGAATGGTTCTTCCCAAGTGTAATCTGCATGAACACCTGTGGGGAAGCCCTTCGGATAACCCTGACGGACCATCCAATAGTAGTAGTCGCCATTCATCCAGATGACTCTCAACTTGCTGTTCTTCGAACCAGGAATGACAAAGGGACGGATATTATTCAGTTTAGAGTCTGACGTAATCTGCTCCGAAGGACCTACCGAACCGTCATCATTAATGGTATATTTCCAGATTTCATATACCCCATCCTTATTATACTGGCCATTCTTGGTAGGAATGCTCAGATAAAGGTCATTGATATGATCAGGATCGATGGCCATACCGCCTGAGTAGCACTTCTCAGTAGAGTTCCAGTTCTTATGGAACGCATGACCGCCATATTGTACCCATGTGCGCTGCCATTCTGAACCTGTCCAGCGAGCATACCAGTAGACATGGGTTGTCTTGGCATTATCGATGTGAGGATAGGCAACGACGGGATTCTCTTCTGAATCAAGGGCAATCTGCCAAACCCAGTTGCGAATGTTGGCTGTCTTGTCGACAATGGTTGCGGGATAGGAATTGGCATAGGAGTCGCTCTTGTTCACGTTGAATACGCCATTCTTGATGATGCTTAGTTGCTTTCCGTTCAAATCACGCAAGATGGGACCATTTCCCTGATTGATGTCAATGACATTGAAATAGAGCCAGTCGGGCATTTCATTATCAGGATGACCAGTGGTGTAGGACACGTAGATCTTGTCCTTGCCATTGCTCTGATATTTGGCATAGGGGCGAGCACCTGTTGACTGCACAATCTGCTTCGGTCCGAAGTCAAACTTGCAGTCGTCGTTCTCGTCTGGCATAGTGATACGAGCAATGGTTGGGTGCCAATTGATACCGCGCCAGCAGAGATAGACGTGGTCGGGATCGTCAGAAAGAATAAACGGCGACGGATAGGTCGTGTTGTTCTGCGTTGCAAGTCGTTTCTCATCGCCCAAAGCGGTAATGTCGCCTGGCTTCTGGGAAATACGATACCAGATACAGGGCTCATCGGTATGACGAGTATAGAAAATCATCACTCGCTCGTCAGGCAAAACGACAAAAGTCGGGTTATTATGGTCGTCGGGCTGGAAATACGAACGTACCAGCACGTCAGTCTTTCTACCTGTCAGCCAGTCGTATTGTGTTGCCTTCACGTTTCCGTGTACGTCAATGTAACCAATATAGGTTGCATTGATGGTTCCAGCCTCGTTCTCATAATGCAAGGCTCGCGGGTCTGCAAACCAGCACCATGCTCCCTCGTCTGCTACAATATTGCTACTAAAAGTGTCCAGTGCCGATAAGTTACACCATGCGGTTAGGGCCATGAAACAGGCCAAAAATACCTTCTTCATCTCTTCTTAATTTAGGTTTGTGTGTGCAAAGTTACAAAAAATATAGCAATATACGACTAA
The DNA here is from genome assembly GCA_024697645.1 of Prevotella sp. Taxonomy (GTDB): domain Bacteria; phylum Bacteroidota; class Bacteroidia; order Bacteroidales; family Bacteroidaceae; genus Prevotella. The sequence continues at coordinate 1,311 of JAILFH010000117.1, read as the reverse complement.
ATGCCGAAAAGTTTTTCTGATTCCCAGACCTTTCTTACACCTTGTTTATATAAAGGACATCTTTTGACCTTACAGAGCATGTCTTTATACCTATATAAATGTATCCTCTCTATGGTCGAAAGCATTGCTTTCTATAGTCAAAAGGTATGCTTTGTATAGTCGAAAGCATTGCTCTCTTTGGTCAAGACGATTGCTCTATACAAAAGAGACGAATGTTCTTCATTTTTTAATTATTTCTTTGGGCTACAAGGCTTTGGGGCAACGAAAAAGAGCACCTGCCCCGACGATTGTCAGGAGAGGTGCTCTTGATGTTGGTGGACTGGCGTTTACTTGGCGTAGAGAGCAACGATGGTCTCGTATTTCTCCTGCTTGCCGCTGTTCAGGGCAGGCTCCTCAACCTTCTTTCCGTACTCGTAGATCTGCTCGAGCGACAGCTTGCCGTCCTCGAAGTCCTTGCCGATACCGCTGTCGAACGAAGCGTAGCGCTCCTTCTTCATCTTCGGCAGTTCGGAGTTCTCAAGAATGTCGGCTGCGTTCAGCAGGGCGCGGGCCATTGCGTCCATTCCGCTGATGTGGGCGATGAACAGGTCCTCGAGGTCAACTGAGTTACGGCGAATCTTAGCGTCGAAGTTCGTACCGCCGTTGCCAAGACCTCCGTTGCGGATGATCTCCATCATGGCCTGGGTCAGCTCGTAGTTGTCGATGGGGAACTGGTCGGTGTCCCAGCCGTTCTGAGCATCGCCGCGGTTGGCGTCGATAGAACCCAGCATGCCGTTGTCGACGGCTACTGCAAGCTCGTGCTCGAAGGTGTGGCCGGCCAGTGTGGCGTGGTTCACCTCGATGTTCACCTTGAAGTCCTTGTCGAGGCCGTGGGCACGGAGGAAGCCGATGACTGTCTCCGAATCAACGTCGTACTGGTGCTTCGTGGGCTCCATTGGCTTCGGCTCAATGAGGAACGTTCCTTTGAATCCCTTGCTGCGGGCATAGTCGCGGGCGGCTCCCAGCATCGTGGCCAGATGTTCCTTCTCGCGCTTCTGGTCGGTGTTGAGCAGGCTCATGTAGCCCTCACGACCTCCCCAGAACACGTAGTTTGTTCCACCGAGTTTGATGGTGGCGTCGATGGCGTTCTTAATCTGCACGACGGCACGGGCGACGACGTCGAAGTCGGGGTTGGTGGCAGCACCGTTCATGTAGCGCTTGTTGCCGAAGACATTGGCGGTTCCCCAGAGCAACTTGATGTTGGGATACTGCTTCATCTTCTCCAGCGCGTAGTCGGTGATGACCTTCATGCGCTCCTCATACTCAGCGATG
>JAILFH010000084.1 GCA_024697645.1 Prevotella sp. | reverse complement strand
AAATTCGAGGGTGCGAAGATAAAACAGAAGGACATAAATATTTAAGAGTTATAATTGACATAAGATTAAGAACAAAAATCCTAAAAGGACAAAAGTTTCGCAGCCACCTTTCCAAAGTAACAAAATAACAAGGTAACAAAGTAACATTCGAATGGAAATTTGAAAATTGAAAATGGAAAATTCGAGGGTGCGAAGATAAAACAGAAGGACATAAATATTTAAGAGTTATAATTGACATAAGATTAAGAGCAAAAATCCTAAAAGGACAAAAGTTTCGCAGCCACCTTTCCAAAGTAACAAAGTAACAAAGTAACAAAGTAACGAGGTTATGAGTAGCATTTCCAAAGTAACATTCGAATGGAAATTTGAAAATGGAAATTGGAAAATTCGAGGGTGCGAAGATAAAACAGAAGGACATAAATATTTAAGAGTTATAATTGACATAAGATTAAGAACAGAAATCCCAAAAGGACAAAAGTTTCGACTTGTGGCGGCCGTTTCCAAAGTAACAAAATAACAAGGTAACAAAGGACCCTGGGCTTGCTCACTTTCAGAGTGTAGCGGGGAAAGAACGTGAGTAAAACTTGAAACTTGAAACTTGAAACTTGTGAACTTGAATTTATGTCTCTTTTCGAAACTTAAAAACTTGTGTACTTATGTTTTAAATCAGTCAGGAAATTCGCTAATTAACAAATAAGGCGGCTGGTGCAATGAGCATCGACCGCTTGTTCTATGAAATTCTCGATAATTCAATGCAGCAGGGAAAAAATAATTCTTTAATTCGCTAATTCTTGATTATAAAAAATCTTTTGCCCCTGTAGGGCGAATATTTGTTGTTCACCTATAAACCCAGGGCGTTGCCCTGGGCTGTGTGCTTGCTGGGCTTTCAGCCCGTTTTTTGATTACTTTTCTAAGGCGCGATAAGAGCGCCGTATATTTCCCGCAAAGCGGTATTTGGAGGATTTCTGGGCGAAGCCCATATAATAAATCACTGGCGCGTAGCGCCTATTTCTGTTTCTTCCGTTTATTTTCGTTTATTTCCGTTGTCTTATACTCCCCATTTCGGCTTAATCCGCTTTCCCCTGTGGGGAACGCTCAAATCTTAAATTCGCTAATTCTTGATAAAAAAACTCCCTTCTTTCGGGGTGTGAAAGAGGGGAGTCGTTGGTTGTTTTTTGGGGTATTCCATTCAGGACTTTAGGATAATCCGTTCAGGACATTGGTGTAATCCGTTCAGGACTTTGGGTGATTAGTTCAGGACATAGTCGGCCTGCTGACCCTCGTCGGCAGAGGAGGAGGCGAGGTAGAGGCGATATTTGCCCTTCTCCGTGACCCACTGATTAGACTTCGTGGAGAAATAGGCGAGTTCGCTGCTGTCGATGTTGAACGTGACGGTCTTCGTCTCGCCCGGCTGCAACTGAATCTTGCGGAAGTCCTTCAGTTCCTTGCGTGGACGATCCTCAGCAGGTTTCTGCTTGCCGATGTAGAGTTGCACGACTTCCTTTCCTGCACAACTGCCCGTGTTGGTCACGTCGATGCTGACGCTGTTGCCACTGACCACTGGCTTACTATATTTAAAAGAGGTGTAACTCAGACCGAAGCCGAAGGGGAAGAGCGGTTTTACCTTGTCGCGCTCAAAGCCGCGATAGCCCATGTAGATGTCCTCCTTGTAATAGACCTGTCGGTTCGGCGTCTCGCCAGCGCTGTTGGGCTCGACCTTCACGCCCGTGATGCCAGGATAGGCTTCCTCGCCGTATTTCGCAAACGGATAGTCCTGAGCGTTGCGGGCGAAGGTCACGGGGAGTTTACCGCTGGGGTTCACCTTACCCGTGAGCACATTGGCGAGCGCATTGCCCGACTCTGAACCCAGATACCAGCAATGGAGCAGGGCAGAGGCCTGGGCGAGCCAAGGCATCGCGTAGGGATTGCCGCCGAAGGTGATGACGACGAGACTGCCACTCGACTGAGAGGCGATACGGGTGATGAGTTCGTTCTGGCCAAACGAAAGGTCGTAACCTTCGCGGTCGCTGTTCTCGCAGTCCTGACGATTGTTCTTGTTCATGCCGCCGATGAACAGCACGAGGTCGGCCTCGCGGGCTTTCGCCACAGCCTCCTCAGCCAGTCGGACGTTCTCCGCAGGATCCACCGCGTCGACCCGATCGTAGAGGGGACGACCCGAAGCGTAGCCCTGTGCGTGCTCAATCTGCACCTGTGGACAGAGCGCCTTGAGTTGCTCGCTGATGGCCTCGAGCGGACTCACGTCCCTGAGTGTCTTCAGTTCCGACGAACCGCCGCCCTGCGTGAGCGAACGAGTGGCATTCTCACCGACGATGAGCACTCGCAGCGAGCCATCGGCCTTTCCAGCAGCCTTTGCCAGCGCAGACAGTTTCTCAGCAGTGAGCGGCAGGAGGTTCTCCTTGACAGCGCCCTTGCGCTTCTTCGCCGCGGGACCATTCTTCAGCAGCACGATGCCCTCCTCGCCAATCTGGCGGCAAGCGTCGTAGTGGGCTTCCGAACACTGCGAACCAATCACCTTGCTGGGATTCATCGCCGTGCGGAAGATGAGTCGCAGCACGCGGCGAACCTTCTCGTCGAGCACCGACATCGGCAACTTCCCGTCGTTGATGAGTTTCTCGAAGGGGCGAGCCAGATAGTAGTCGTCGTAGGTGTATTCCGACTCCTTCAGTTTTCCGTCGGTGTAGGAACCCATCTCGATGTCGAGACCATCGGTGGCAGCCTGCAGGGTGTTGGTCGTTCCGCCCCAGTCGCTCACGATAGCACCATCCCAGTTCCACTCACCCTTCAGAATGCCGTTGAGCAACTCCGCGTTGTGGCAGCAGTGGTCGCCCTTCCAGAGGTTGTAGGAGCCCATGATGGACCAGACGTGAGCCTTCTCGACGGCACGCTTGAACGGAGCCAGATAGATTTCGCGCAGGGCACGCTCGCTGACGTTTACGTTCACATTGAATCGGTCGATTTCCTGATCGTTCAGCACGAAATGCTTCAGACAGCAGCCCACGCCATTCTTCTGGGCGGCCTGAATGTAGGGAACGCACATCTCGCCCGCCAGCAGCGGGTCCTCACCCATATACTCGAAGGCGCGTCCGTTGTAGGGAGTGCGCTGGATGTTGACACCCGGGCCCAGCATGAGGTCCTTCTCACGGAAGGCAAACTCCTCGCTGACGGCATTGCCATAAGTGGCGGAGAGATCGCGGTTCCACGTGGCGGCGAGACACGTGAGCGACGGGAAGGCCACAATGAAGTCGTTGGTCCATCGGGCGGGCATCCACGTGTTCCACTCCAGTTCCTCGCGAACGCCGTGAGGGCCGTCGTCCATGTTCAGTTGTCGGATGCCGAGTCGGGGAACACCAGCCGACGTGAATTTACTCTGTGCGTGGAGCACCTTGATCTTCTCGTGGGTTGTCATGCGGCTCAGCGCGTCGTCGATGCGCTCCTCCATCGGGGCATTGACGTCGAGATACTTCGGCTGCTGTGCCATTGCCACGATGCAGAGCAGCAAGGTGGCGACAAGCGCAAAACTTCTTTTCATTCTTAGTCTTTATTGTTTAATGAGTTATTATTCTTATGGATTTCGGTATTTAATAAGGTTGGCGATTGTTCAAATTCTGCTACAAAGATAATCATTTTTTATGAAAAATGTTTTTTCCTATTAATAAAGAATAATTTTTTTTGTCATTACGTGGAATTGCACTACCTTTGCAGTAGCCTTTCCGGAGGCATGGATTTGGTTTTTATACACATTATCTATACTTATCTTGATATGAAGAAAACGACGATCTTGCGAATGACGACTGTAGCGGTGCTGCTGATGGCATCGTCGGTTACGGTTCTGGCGCAGGCGGAAGATACAGGTCTTCACCACGTTCTGAAGACGAAATTCATTGAGGGCAACGTAGTGTTCATGTCGCTCGTGGCGCTGACGCTCGTGCTCGGACTCGCGTTCTCGATAGAGCGCATCATCTATCTGACGCTCTCGGATATCGACACCTCCCGCTTCTGCGACGACATGAGCCGCATGGTGAACGAGGGGCAGATAGACGAGGCCCGCCAACTCTGCCGCAACACCCGCGGACCTGTGGCAAGCATCTGCTATCAGGGACTGCTTCGCATCAAGGAGCCGCTGGCCAACATTGACCGCTCAGTGTCGGCCTACGGAAGCGTGCAGGCAGCGCGACTGGAGAAAGGCTGCTCGTGGATTCGCCTGTTCATCGCAATGGCGCCCTCGCTCGGATTCCTCGGGACGGTGATAGGCATGGTGATGGCGTTCGACAATATCCAGATGGCGAACGACCTGAACGCCTCGGTCGTGGCTGAAGGCATGAAGGTGGCGCTGATCACGACTGTCTTCGGCATCATCGTTGCACTCATCCTGCAACTCTTCTATAACTACATCAACAACAAGATTGACCGTCTGGTGGCACAGATGGAGGAGGCTTCCATCACGCTCACCGACGCCATCGCAAACTATAAGAACCGCTCATGACCGACCATTCGTTTCTTGCCAATCTGATGCTCATCCTCATGGCATTGTCGCTGGCCATCGCGCTCGTCGCTGTGGTTTGGTCGTCGTATGTGTCGTTGCAGCAGAAGAAGCGGGCAAGGAGTTATCGGCATCAGGCGATGAAGAGCAGTCAGGGCGAAGGCAGCGAGGCGAAGCAGGGCAAGCGGGGACTGTCGGGAAGAAACGTGACCGTGATTGTGGCCGCAGGCACCATCCTGCTGCTCCTGATTACGTTCCTGCTGGCATCGGCGAGTCCGCTGATGATCAACGGTCAGCCCTTCGAAAGCGGGTTCTGGCTGCGTGCTGCCGACATGTTCATCGTGTCGTCGGTCGTGTTGCTCATTGTGGCCGCTGGGGTCTATGCCTATGCGGAATACGTAAGTAAGAAATTGTCCCACTCATCCTATCCCAATGATCAAGCGCAGGATTCATAGTGTGCCGGAACTGAACACCACCTCGACGGCCGACATCTCCTTCATGCTGCTCATCTTCTTTCTCGTGGCATCGTCGGTCAGCGTGGACAAGGGACTTGCCCGCGTGTTGCCGCCCGTGGACGACGAGACGGAGCAAGTGGTGGCGCAGGTGGAGAGAAGCAAGGCGCTGGCCATCGAGATTACGGCCGACGGAAGATGCCTCGTGGATGAGAACGAGATTGACGCGAACACACTCCACACGATAGCCTCGAAGTTCATTCAGCAGCAGGGCAGCGACCACGTGATTGTGGTGGAGTCGAGTCCTGAAGCCCAGTACGATATCTATTTCACCGTTCAGAACCAGTTGGCAAACGCCTATCGCGAAGCCCGAAGGCAGATGGCGCAGGCGACCTATGGCAAGCCCTACGACGAACTGAACGAATCGCAGCGACAGAGCATTCGGGAGAAATGTCCGCAGCACATCGCCGAGCCCCTCGCCGTTCCCTCAACAGAATCAAAAACCGCATCAGCCCATGATTAAGCGACGAATCCACACGGTGCCCAGCCTGAATATGGCGTCGATGCCCGACCTGATCTTCACGGTGTTGTTCTTCTTCATCATCGTGTCGCACATGCGTACTTCCTCGCCGAAGGTGGACGTGCAGATGCCCCAGGGGTCGCAACTGACCCAACTCGACACGCATCAGTCGCAGGCGCTCTATCTCTACATCGGTGAAGGCAAGTTGCAGGTGAACAATCGGGTGGTGGGATTCAGTCAGTTGCCAACGGTGCTTCTTCAGGAGCAGCAGAAGGCAAGGGAGACGGATTCGCGACCGATGGTGGTCTATCTGAAAGCAGACAAGCAAACCCCCGTTTCGACGATTCTTCAGGTGAAGCAAATGCTGCGTCAGGCCCATCTCTCACGCATCGTTTACGGAGCAAGTGAGCAGAAGTTGTAAATAATTTGCACTTTTAAGCAGTTTTCTGCTTATAATTTTTTCTTATTACCGAAAAATTCATTAACTTTGCAAAGCGTAAGAAGAAAATCTACTTTCAACTTTACAGAAATTGACAAAAATTATTAACAAATTATTATTATTATAAACCATTTCTATCATGGCCCAACAAAATTTAGACGCACTCGATCGGAACATTCTCAGAATGATTTCAGACGATGCCCGCATCCCGTTCCTTGAAGTGGCACGTGCATGCAACGTGAGTGGAGCAGCCATTCATCAGCGTATTCAGAAACTGACCGCTGCTGGTGTGATCAAAGGTTCGCAATTCCTCATTGATCCTGAAAAAATTGGTTACGAGACCTGTGCCTACATTGGTCTCTATCTGAAAGATCCTGAGAGTTTCGACAAAGTGGTGGAAGCCCTCAAACTCATTCCCGAGGTTGTGGAGTGCCACTATACAACTGGTGGCTACGACTTGTTCATCAAACTCTATGCCCGCAACAACCACGATCTGCTGACCATCATTCACGACAAACTGCAGCCGCTCGGCCTCGCCCGCAGCGAGACCATCGTGGCATTCAATGCTGTGATCAGCCGTCAGTTGCCCGTGATTGACGAATAATGACGGGCGGGCGGTGACGAGTATCTATCGTGGAATACGCTCGTAGTCGACAAAGGCAAAGTCAAAGGCGTGACGCTCATCTTTCGTATGGGCCTCGCGCCAGACTTCTTGCCATTCGTCGTCTATAGCAGGGAAGAATACGTCGGCTTCTGCTGGCGTATCGTCGATTTCAGTGAGTCGGAGTCGGTCGGCAAACGCCAATGCCTGACGATAGATGCTGGCACCTCCGATGACGAATACGACCTCGTCGTCGGCACAACTGTCGAGCGCCGCTTTCATCGACGTGTAGCAGTCGCAGCCGGGGAATCGTTCGTCGCGAGCATGCTCGGCATCGCTCAGGTTTCGACTCAGCACCACATTGCGACGATTGGGCAGAGCGCCTTTCGGCAGCGATTCAAATGTCTTACGACCCATCACGATGGTATGACCCGTGGTGAGCAGGCGGAATCTCTTCAGATCGGCGGGCAGCCAGTAGAGCAGTTTGTTGCGATAGCCAATGGCACCATTGCGGGCTACGGCGGCGATAATGTTTACTTCTGGTTTCATGCCACAAAATTACATATAATCTGACAAACTACCAACCAGAATCGGAAAAAAGATTCCACTTTGTGAGGTTGTCAATCGTGTAATGATTTGAAAGGGAAGCGCTTAGGGCAAGCGCAGTGAGGCGATGAAGAACTGCTTCTGCCAAACGCAATGAGGCGACAGATAATCGTTTTTGCCAAACGCAGTGAACCGACTGAGAATCGTTTTTACCAAGCGCAGTGAACCGACTGAGAATTTCCTCTGCCAAACGTCAACGACCGGAAAACACCAAATACTGGACGAAGACTACTAACTAACAGACTGACAATTTTTTATTGAATTTAATCATTCAGACTTTTAACTAATACAATCAGTGAAATAATGAAACGATTTTTATCATTTCTGATGTTGATGTGTGTGTCATGTCTCATGATGCAGGCATCTCCCATCACGCGTAAGCAAGCACAGCAGCAGGCTGAGGCTTTCTTTGCACAGCGGGGACAGAGCCAGGTGCTCGCTCCCGTTGCCGACCGTGCTAAACTGGCACCTCGCCGCAGTGGCGCAGCAGCGTCGGAACCCGATGCCTACTATGTGTTCAATCGTGGCAACGATGGAGGCTTCGTGATTGTCTCAGGCGACGATCAGACGATTCCCGTGCTGGGCTATTGCGACAACGGAAGTTTCGACTATGCCGCAATTCCTGAGAACATGAAGTCGCTGCTGGCTGAGTATGAGAATCAGATTGCATACTTGCGCGCACATGGAGGAGGCAATGTGATTACGGCCGTCTCGACCCATCCCGCTATTGCGAAGTTGCTCACGTGTACCTGGAATCAGGGCTATCCCTACAACCAGAACTGTCCGAACTACTTCGGTCAGGGTACTTCGGTGACGGGATGTGTGGCTACGGCAATGGCACAGATTATGTATCTGCAGCGCGACAAGTCGACTGACCGCACGCTGGCCGCCATTCCCGCCTACGTCGGTGCAACGAATCACGCCATCTACGGTCAGTTGCACGTTGACGGAATCCCCGAGGGTTCGCCTATCGACTGGGAAAACATGCGCGACAGTTACAGCGGCAACGAGAGCGAAGTTGCACGCGAGGCAGTAGCGAACCTGATGCTCTATTGCGGTGTGTCGATTGAGATGGACTACACGAACAGCGCCTCTGGTGCCTATTCCTATAAGGTGGCCGACGCGCTGAAGGCATACTTCGGCTATGGATCGTCGGTGAACTACATCCAGATGAATCAATACAGCAACGAGGCTTGGGATGAGATTTGCTACAACGAGTTGGCCAATGGTCGCGCGTTCTACCTGAGTGGCGCCAACAGCGAGGTTGGTCACGCCTTCGTCTGCGACGGCTACGACGGTGATCGCCGCTACCACATCAACTGGGGCTGGGGAGGCCAGAGCGACGGTTTCTATCTGCTCTCCAATCTGACTCCAGGTTCTCAGGGCATCGGTGGTTCCGACAGTGGCTACAACTCTGGCGTTGAGGCAATTATCGGCATTGAGCCTGAGAACTTCGAGGACATGACGCTGAAGATTTCCGACACCCGAGCCCGTGCGCTTTGCGTGGAGAACTGGGATACAAACGGCGACGGAAACCTGAGTTATGGCGAGGCTGCAGCCATTGAGGATCTGGGAACAGTCTTCAAGGGTCAGTCGGTCAGAAACTTCAAGGAACTGCGCAATTTCACGAGTCTGAAGACGATTGCCGCTGATGCTTTCAGCGGATGTTCATCGCTCGCTTCCATCACGCTGCCGACTCAGATTACCGAGATCGGCGCCAACGCCTTCAACGGTTGCCGCTCACTGACGACCTTGCTGCTGCCAGACGGTCTGACGAGCATTGGCGAAGGAGCCTTCACGGGTTGTAAGTTGCTTGGCAATGTGGACCTGCCCGAAGGCATCACGTCGATTGGTGCCAGCACGTTTGAGAACTGTGCCGCGATGACGGCAATGGAACTGCCCGAGGGCATCAAGGAACTGGGCAGTCGCGCTTTGGCAGGATGTACGAAACTCACGACGCTGAAGGTGAACTCTGCCGATCCCGCAACGATTGCGCTGGGCTCATCGGTGTTCGACGGTCTGAAATTCGAGGACATCATTCTCACCGTGATGGAAGGCGGCAAAGTGCTCTTTGCGAAAGCCGATCAGTGGAACCAGTTTGTCAATATCAGGGAAGACCGCGTGCTTCCTCAGATGTCGTTCTCGGAATTTACTCCCGAGCGCAAGGTATATATCTATAATGTAGGAACGGGCCTCTTCCTGACAAAGGGCGAGGCTTGGGGCACTCAGGCAATTGTCGGCGACGAGCCCATGACGTATGTCGTGAAGCGCAACAGCAGTATGCCCGAGGGAACCTACTATCTCTATTCCGATGAGACGGGTCAGACGGGCAAATATCTCTTCCGTACGAATAAAGACGGGAATGTGGGCAGTGGCGTGAAAGCCTGCTTCGTGGACGGTACCGAACTGGGTACAACCACCTACTGGACCATCAAGTCCGTTGGCGACAACCACTACACCATTCAGCCGCCATCGTCGTCGGCCGACTATGTCAACGGACGCTATCTCGGCGTTCAGACGACCCATGCCAGCAATTATGTTCAGCCCACCTATGGCGCTTACTACGATGTTCCCTACTCAGGCAATGAGGAAAACTGCCAATGGGCATTTGTTGACTTGGAAGAGGTCTATGGCGCCTACAATGCTGCTGCTAAACTTGAGGAACTCATCAATATGGCCAAGCAGAGGAGCATTGAGACTTCGATGGAGCAGGAGGTACTCGACAATATGGAGAGCACCGTTGAGGAACTGAAGAATGCGCAGCGTAAACTTCGCAACAAACTCGGTTTCATCAACTTTGCCGACGAGCGAGTCTTCGAGGTTTGTGTTGCTAACTGGGATATGGACGCCAATGGCGAAATCAGTCCTTCTGAGGCTGAGAAGGTCACCGATCTGGGCTATGTGTTCTACTCCTGCGGCATGAAGACCTTCGATGAATTTACCTATTTCACCAATCTGAGTTCCATCAGTTATTATGCATTTGGTGGCTGTAGCGACCTGCAGAAAATCGTTGCTCCTCAGTCGGTGACGAGTGTTGGTCTTTACGCTTTCAGCGACAATAGTTCGCTGGCAAGTGTGGAGTTGCCGCAGTATGTCACCCAGATTGCCAGCAACGCCTTTGCCAACTGCAAGTCGCTGACGTCGTTCAGCATTGCCAATCCCGATCCCTCGTCGATCACGCTGGGCAGAAATGTGTTCAACGGAGTCGACCTGAAGAACGCGACACTCTACGTGCCGAAGGGCTCGAAGGAACTCTATGCCAGCGCTCCCACCTGGAAGTCATTCGGTGAGATTAAGGAAATGCGTGCTCTGGGTACACCTCCGTTCTCTGAACTCAATGAAGGTCTGGTTGTGTATATCTACAATCTCGGTACGCGTAAGTATGTCACGAACGGTGAGGCCTATGGAACTCAGGCTGTTGTAGGAGTGGAGCCACTGAAATATGCCCTCTTCTCGACTTCAATACCCGATGTCTATACGGTCGTTGCCCAGCAGACAGGAAGAAGCAACAACCATCTTTTCCGCACCAGTTCCGACTCGCAAGTGGGTGAAGGCGTGAAGGCTTGTTTCGTCGACGGCGAATCCAGCACCAAGGGCTATTGGCTCGTGAAGCATCTGGGCAACAATGTCTACACGCTTCAGGTGCCGACGAACGACGCTACCTATGTGGAGGGAGAGTATCTCGGAATTCAGCCGAATCACAAGAGTAGTTACACGAGCCCCACCTATGGTCTGTATTACGATATCGCGTATGAAGGCAATGAGGCCAATTGCCAGTGGGCATTCGTCGACATGATGGACTTGGAGCAAGCGAAGACAGATTTGTCACAGGCTGATTATCTGAGGCATCTTATCGAGGTGGCAAATAGCCGCAATATCGATGCTTCTGCCGAACAGGCTGTCTACGACAATCTGGAAAGCACCAGAGAGGAAATCGCTGCAGCCGTTGCTTCTCTGCGTGAGAAACTCCACTACATCAACTTCACCAGTTATCAGGCCGAGACGGCGTGCATCAACAACTGGGACGAGGATGGTGACTACGAACTTAGTATGGAGGAAGCCGCTGCCGTGAAGAACATCGGTACTGTTTTCCAGAAGAATTCGATGACGAGTTTCGATGAGTTTAAGTATTTCACATCAATCACCGAGATTCCCGATCAGGCCTTCTCAGGTTGCTCAGGTATGGTGTCGATCTATATCCCAGAGAATGTGAAGTCGATTGGCCGCAATGCCTTCTCGGGTTGCAACGCTCTGAAGTATATGGCTGTGTTCAATCCCGATCCGCAGCAACTGGAGGCATCGAGTTCTACGCTTCAGCGCTCTGTTCAGATGTTCGTTCCGAAGGACGTGATGGAGGCTTATCAGGCTGATGAGTACTGGAGTCGCTTCACCTATAGTGAATTTACGGGCAAGCCGATTGTTCGCATGGAGGAAATGCAGCGCGAATATGGCCGCTCCAACGGTACGTTCAAGTATGCCGTAGAGGGTGCTCCGATTAATGGTAAACCCTATATCTACTGCGAGGCAGATAACACTGCAGCCGTTGGCACTTATCCTGTTTGGATATTCCCAGGTTCAATCACCACGCCCGATGTGGAACTGATTTCTGCTAATCTCATCGTGACGCCTGTAACGATTACGGTAACAGCCAAGTCGTACAGCCGTAAGTATGGCGAGGCCAATCCCGAGTTCGAGGTGACCTATCGCACCTTCCGAAATCGCGAGAAGGCTGAGGATGTGCTCCTGAAGCAACCCGTGATAGAATGCGATGCTACGGAGACCAGTCCAGCAGGCGAATATGAGATTCGTGTTTCGGGTGCCGAGGCTCAGAACTATGTCTTCGAATATGTTTCTGGTGTTCTCACCATCGAGGCAGACCCGACAGGCATTGACAATGTTCAGTTCGATGGCGAAAAGGATGCAATCTACGACCTTCAGGGTCGCAAGCGCCAGGAGACTTCGCTGCCGAAGGGCATCTATGTGCGCAATGGATGCAAGTTTGTTGTGAAGTGATTCAAGTTGTCCCTAAAATAAAATTAGGTGCACACCATTGAGGCGTGCACCTATTTTGTTTCTGCAAAGAGATTCGGGGTCTTTGCTGCTTCGAGTCCCCTCACGACAGAGAGTCTCTACACACTCACTTCAGCCTTGATGTGCGGCCAGGGGTTATAGTCCTCGAGTTGGAAGTCTTCGTATTTGAAGTCGAAGAGATCGTGAACGTCGGGGTTGATGACCATACGGGGCAGGGGACGAGGCTCACGCGTGAGTTGCAGGCGGGCTTGATCGAGATGATTCAGATAGAGATGGGTGTCGCCCGTTGTGTGGATGAAGTCGCCTGGGCGCATGTTGACCACTTGCGCCATCATCTGCAGCAGAAGCGCATAGGAAGCAATGTTGAAAGGCACACCGAGGAATGTGTCGGCAGAGCGCTGATAGAGTTGCAGCGAGAGTCGGGGGCGCTGATCAACATCGTTTTCGGCTGCGGGGGCAGTGTAGAACTGGAATATCGTGTGGCAAGGGGGCAAAGCCATTCGGTTGACTTCAGCCACGTTCCAAGCCGATACAATCATTCTGCGCGAATTGGGATTGTTGCGCAGTTGGTCGATAATCATCTGAATCTGGTCGATGGTTCCTCCGTCGTAGTCGGGCCACGATCTCCACTGATGCCCATAGACAGGTCCGAGTTCTCCATCTTCATCAGCCCATTCGTTCCAGATGCGCACGCCGTGTTCCTGGAGCCAGTGCACATTCGTATCGCCACGAAGGAACCAGAGAAGTTCGTAGATGATTGACTTCAGGTGGAGTTTCTTCGTGGTGAGCAGCGGGAAACCATCTTCGAGGTTATAGCGGCTCTGTGTTCCAAAGATGCTGAGGGTTCCTGTGCCCGTTCGGTCGCCTTTCTGGGCGCCTTCGGTCAGGATTCTATTCAGAATGTCTAAGTATTGCTTCATAAGTTTGTGGTATGTGGGTTGATTTGATTCTCCATTCTTTTGGATATAGGTTGTTTGCGCGCGAACCAATATTATTCGCCAGTCCGAGGGCATAACCCTCGAAGCAGATGACGACCTGCCCCCGAGGCGTGTCGCTGGGCAGCACAAGGGCTTCGCGGCGCAGATAACTGATGGCTTGCTGATAATCGACATTGACGCAAGGGCAACCTGAAGAGATAGCCCCATTGATGGCGACGATGAATTCGTTACAGACGAGGGTTATCGAACGTTCTCCGTTCTTCGCACCCGATTTATCGCGATTCCTTTCGCCCGGCTTTCGCAAGGCGGCCATAAACAAACCTTCGCCTCGGGTTGTTCCGGGGATGAACCGATAGACAGGTGCCGTGAAATCGGGGAGCAGGGAGCCTACGATGTGCCAGTCGGGCTGAGTTGCTACGGGTAGCGGCTGAGCGTCAAGTTCCTCCATCATCCATCGGATGTTTTCCTCGTCCTCCTTGGTGTTCAGCGTGCAGGTGCTATAGATGAGCAGTCCGCCCGGCTTCAGACATTGCCAAGCCTCGCTGACAATCTCGCGTTGCAGTCGCCAGCATTTCTCCACATTCTCGGGACTCCATTCGGCGATAGTTGCCTCGTCCTTGCGGAACATTCCCTCGCCCGAGCAAGGCACATCGCAGAGAATCACGTCGAATTGTATCTTGCTACGGCGAATGTCGCGTGGATAGCAGTTGGCGACAAGCACGCGCTTCGTTTTATAAGACTTTGTATATGAAGGTTCCTTGTCCTGTATTGAAACCCGCGGCAGGTTCCATTTCTGAAGATTCTCGTTCAGAATCTGCGCACGCTTGGGATTGGGCTCATTGCTCATGAGCATACCTCCCTTTGGCAACGCGTTCAGCAGAATCGTCGATTTGCCGCCTGGGGCAGCACACATGTCAAGCATCATCAGAGACTCTGACGGTTTTGTCGACTGATTTTCTGCTTCGGATGTTACTTCAGGAAGATGTTGCCGTAGAATTTCGTCGAGAAACATCGAGGATGCTTCCTGTACGTAATAGCAACCCGCATGGAGCAATGGGTCGAAAGTGAATGTGGGGCGACTGGGCAAATAGTAGCCGTCTCTGCACCAAGGCACTCGTTCGGCATATCCCATATCAACGTTCTCGCACTTCTCGGCATTGAGTCGGATGCTCACAGGAGCGACTTCCTCAAACGATTTCATGTAGCGTTCGAAGAGTTCTGGTCCGAGTGTTTTGCGCGTCTGTTCGATGTATTCTGCTGGTAGTTGCATCACATTTTTAAGAAATTCACTTGCAAAAGTAAAAAAAAAAATGTTACTTTGCAACTTAAACAGCATTCATTTCGTCAAAAGGATGTAAATTAGAAAAATTAAGTTGAACAATTAAGTTTTAATAATGACGAAAATGAAACAGAAACTGATACTCTTCGCACTGTTGCTCACAATGGGCACCGTGCAGTTGGATGCTCAACCAAAGCATCGTCACCATGCAACTACAACTGTGAAGGCTGATACCACCGCAGTTGCTGCAGATGCAAACGCTACTGACGAAGGCATTGAGGCGTTCTCCGACACGACAAGTATTGCCGATGACGCTCAGGCTAACTACGATGACGAATCTGTGACGACGACAACTGTCAGCCACAATCCTGATGACTATGACGACCCGATCTCTTGGCTGGAATCGTTCGAGAATGTTTCGCTGGGCTTTGGAGGCATCATGGTCGCCATTCTGGTCATCCTGGTGTTACTTCTCTTCGCCCTCGCTCCCTTCATCATTCTGGCATTGGTGCTGCGCTATATGGTGCGCCGACATAATGACCAGGTGACATTGGCGGAGAAGGCTATGGAGACAGGACAGCCCATTCCTGAGGAGTTGATGCCCGTCGACAAGCAAAGCGATGAATTCCTGCGCAGTCGCGGTATTCGAAACATCTGGATTGGTATTGGTCTGATTGTTATGTTTGGCTTCTGGGATTCAGCCATGCTCCAGGGTGTAGGTGCTCTCGTGCTTTGCTACGGCATTGGACAGATGCTCATTGCACGCTCGACGAAGAAAAAGAATCAAGACCTGAGAGACCAAAACCCTGAAGTGTAAAACCAATAATACGAACTCCTGTGGTGACCGTTTCCGACCTATCGCTTGTCACTCAAGTGGCTGTATTTCACAACAAGAAGGCCTTCGACCAACTTGTTGTGAGATACCAGTCGCCAATCCGCCGATTCTTCCTGAACCAGACGGGTGGTGATGAGCAGTTGAGTGACGATCTCGCACAGGATACGTTCGTAAAAGCCTATCTGAACATCGGTCAGTTCCGCGGCACGTCAAGTTTCAAGACGTGGCTCTATCGCATTGCCTACAACGTGTTCTACGACTATACGCGTTCGCACAAACTGACCGAGCAGATTGACCAGCAAGTAGCACTCCGCCAGACCAATTCGGGCGATGCTGCGCTCCGAATGGACTTGCAGGACGCACTGGCCATCCTTTCGCCTGCTGAGCGTACTTGCATCACGCTGCAACTGATGGAAGGTCAGCCTATCGACGAAATCAGTGCCATCACCGAAATGGCGCAAGGCACGGTGAAGTCGCATCTCTCGCGTGGCAAGCAGAAACTTGCTATGTATCTGAAAAAGAATGGATATAGATAATCCCCATGCTCCGCTGCGACTTGCATGCAGGGCGAATCGTTGAAAAAAGAATAGTTATGGAGAATCAAATATTTGAAAACAACCAACTGTTGACAGATGATGAACTTCTTGAGAAGTTCTTCAATGAAAATCGTGTGGAACTCGACGATGACGGTTTTTCGGAGCGTGTGATGGAGAAACTGCCTCAAGGTACACTGCGGCTCAGTCGTCTGTGGACGCTTATCTGCTCCGTCGTGGGCATTGGCTTCTTCATCTGGGCCGATGGATTCGGACAACTGAAGCGCGTGTTCCAGAATTCGCTGGGCAACATCGAGGGATTCGTCTCTTCGATTGATTTCAGCAATATCTCGCCAATGATGCTGATGATGGCTGCACTCGTTGGTTCTATCCTCGTCGCCTGGAATTTGCTTGCCGACTGGGAGAGAGTTTAAAAATAGAGTAGGGGAGTTCCGATGAGTGTTTGATGAACCTCTGTTCGTTGAAAGGGATTTAGATCATGCAACTGTTTCAGAGGTTCTTGGTCAAGCCGAGTTCGGACAATCGCCTTCGGACAATTCCCGACAATTAGTTTTCGTTATTAACTAAAATACAGCAAGAAAGGGGGCAGACGCCCCCTTTTGCATTTATATCGCTCTCTCTTTCAGTTTTATTGCTTCCCTTTTTGCTTTATCGCCCTTTTTGCTTTATCGCCTTTTGCTTGCAATAAAAACCTCTTTTTACTTGCGATATTGCCCGCTTTTACTTTCTAAATTGCTTCCTTCTGTTTGCAATACTGCTCCCCTTTTTGCTTGAGATTTTGCTCTCTTTTTGTTTGCAATATAGGTCCCTTATGCTGTTTATATCAGCAAAGATTTACTCCACATAGAAGAAATCGTCGTCGCCCTCAAGCGATTCTTCCTTCTTCTTTGGCTTGGGCAATTCCTTCAACTGACCATTCTCGTCGAACATGCCATAAGTGGTGCGCAGAACAATAAATTCGGTTCGGCGGTTCAACTGGTTGCATTCTTCCTGTTCCTTCTCCGAAAGTTTCTGGATGAATTCCTCGGTGAGCACGTCGCCTTCCTTCAGGAACTTATGCTTCGACACAACCTTCTTGTTCACCTTCTTCGGCTTTTCCTTACCATAGCCTACAGGCGTTAGTCGGTCAGAGGCAATGCCGTGCTCAATGAGATAGTTCACCACACTTTCAGCACGACGCTGCGAAAGTCGCTTGTTGTACTCGGCGCGACCCTTGTAGTCGCAGTGGGCCGAGAGTTCAATCGTCACGTTCGGATTCTCGTTCAGGAGCGTTACGAGTTCGTCGAGGGCTTTTGTTGATTCAGGTCGAAGCGTTGCTTTGTCGAAGTCGTAGAAGATGTTGTCGATGAGCACAGGTGCCGATATCGAAGGCAGCGGGAACTGCAGCACGTATTCTTCGGACTCTTCAGCCTGCTCCACGCGCAACTCTTCCTTGTGGTTCAGATAGCCGCGACAAGTGGCAAGCAAGGCATAACTCACGCCTGGCGTCACCACATAGGTGAAAGAACCATCGCTCCTGACACTCAGCGTCTCGTAAGTGCCGTCATCGCCAACGAGTCGAACCTCGGCAGCAGGCAGTTCGTAGCCGTCCATCTCATAGACCCATCCCTTGATGGTCTGTACGATTTCAGGATTCTCAAAACTATAGATATGATCCCATCCATGTCCGTCGCCGCGATTCGAGCAGAAATATCCGCGGTTGTAAGGTCCTTCGAACGTCATGCCGAAGTCGTCGCCCTGCGAGTTGAGTGGGTAGCCCGGATGTTCCAGTACGTAGCGTCGGGTCTTCGGGTCAATCTTGGCGATAAAGATATCGAGTCCACCCATGCCTGCGTGGCCATCACTTGAGAAATAGAAATCGCCATTGGGACGGAACGCAGGAAACATCTCGTCGCCCGGCGTATTGATTGGGTCGCCCAGATTCTCCACGCCACCGAGTCCACCGACGCCAATTCTGATGCGCCAGATGTCGAGTCCACCCTTGCCACCTGGCATGTCGGAACAGAAATAGAGCCACTCGCCGTCGGGAGAGATGGCAGGATGGGCATAGCCCGAGAGCGTGTCGTTTGAAATCTTCACTTCAGAAGCCTTGCCCCAAGAAGCATCGGAGCGGCTCGACTTCATAATCTGAGCAAATCGAGGATAACTCGGGTCGGTCATGCAGACCGTAAGATACATCTCACGACCATCAGGCGAGAACGAACAGGCGCCCTCGTCGTAATCGGTGTTCACGCCACCCTCGACTACTTCCGGACGACTCCATTTGCCTTTGTCGTCTTTCTCCGAGAAGAAGATGTCGCCAGGCTTTGCACCCGTAATTCCACTCAGTTCGTCGCCATTCGCGTCGTTTCGGGTTGAACTGAAATAGAGTCGGTCGAAGTCATCGCCGAATAGCATGGGCGAATAATCGGCACGGCGGGAATTGAATACGTCCATGCGCTTCACCGTGTAGCGCGACCCCTCTTCCTTCCACTGAGGAGCCTGAAGGGCCGACTGCAGTGCATTCTCGGTGAGAAGGGCACGGTCGGTCAGTTTCTTTTCCGCCTTATTCTGTTTCTTTGGTTTCGGCTTGGCTTCGGGTTTGGCTTGAGGATTGTTGCCAAGGCTGTCGGCTTTTTCGTTCTGCTTAGCCTCAGTTTTCTCTTTTGCGTTCTCCTCCGTTTTGGCTTCGTTGTCAGATGAGCGATACCATTCGCCAAGCGCCTTCAGCGAGTCCTTCACCACCTGCAATTCCTTCGCAGCGGCTTTGTATTCGCCGTTGTTCACCAGCAATCGCCCGTAAGCAAGTTGGTCGTCGAGCGTGGCTTTCTTATAGCGGATGGTATTGCGATAGGCAGCAAGTGCCTTCTGCGTCATATTGATTTTCTCGTAGCAGTGAGCCATCTTTGCCGCACGTTCACCTCGCTTATCGCGTTCCTTCGGAGGCGTGCTCTGATAGGCCTTCTTGAATTCCATGGCAGCATCGTAATATTCGCCAAGTGCCAAGTATTTCTCGCCTTTTTTCATATGACGATCTGTGCCACATGACGAAATGGCCATGGCCAAAACAACCACGGCGACAACAGTATATATTGTCGAAAATTTCTTCATCTTATCAAGATAACGCAGATTCTCCCGATTTATTGCGAAGCAATGGGCGAAATTTAGGGGCAAGGAGTAAGGGGCAAAGGACAAGGGGCAAGAGATATGCTTGGAGGGACGGGATTAAGGGACAACAAGTCAACAAGACAGCAAGCCAGCAAGACAGCAAGATTATGAATCTGAGGAGCAAAATGAGGGTAAGTTTTGTCAGTTCCACTTCCTTAGAGAGTAAGTGGCAAGAAAAATTATTTGAGGTATAAAGTTTATTTTTACATAGTTGATAGCCACAAGAGTAATCTCTTGCCCCTTGCTCCTTGCCCCTTATTCTTCAAAACTCACTCCACCTCATCGGGCCAGGGACAAGGCTTGCCTGTGACTTTCACGCTTGGGCGCTGGGCGTTCATTTTGCGGAGTTGTCGGCCAAGTTCGCGGGAGAGTTTGCGGACAAGTTTAGGCTGCTCTTTGGCCAGATTGTGCAATTCGCTGATGTCAGTCTCGATGTTATAAAGTTCCTTTTCGTGGGTCTTGTAGTTGTAGATGAGTTTCCACGGTCCACGCCGGATGGCGCAGTTCAGGCTGATGCCAGGTCCCTCATTGCCCCAGACGTTGGGATAGTTCCAAATGAGAGAACGTTTGCGCGAAGGGTTGCCAGTCTCAGTGAGCAGGGGGAGGAAACTTCGTCCGTCGATGGTCTGTGGCACATCGTAGTCGTCGATATCGGCCATTTTGAGCATTGTCGGGAAGAAATCCTCAATCATCAGGTAGTTGTTGCAACGTGATTTCGGTCGAACACGTCCTGGCCAGCGCACAATCATCGGTTCACGAATGCCGCCTTCGAGCAAAGAACCTTTTCCCGAGCGTAGAGGTGCATTCTGCGTGTAGAGTGGCTCTTCGCGATAATAACTGCCCGTTGCATAGCCTCCATTGTCGCTCATGAAAATCACAATCGTGTTCTCTGCTTCACCATTGCGATCGAGCCAACGAAGCAATTCACCGAGACTATAGTCCATCCCTTCGATGAGCGAAGCGTAGGCGGCCTCCTTGGTGGAAAGACCCTTGCCGATGTATTTCTGATAGAATCGCGGGTCGCGGTCTATGGGAATATGAACTGCGTAATGCGACATATAGAGATAGAAGGGCGATTTCGGCTGGGCATCTGATGCGGGATGCTCACGGCTTTTCCAAGAGTCGAGTGCATGAAGAGCCTCTTGCGTGAGCGCCTCGGTGAGGAAAGTTCCTGTGCCCCAATACCGCTCCAAGTCGGGCGTGGCCATTGGGGAAAGTGCCCGTCCCAGACTGTCGTGACCATAGTTTTGCTCACTCAGGTAAGTGGCAAGGCCTCCTGCTGCATGTCCGGCAATATTCACGTCGAAGCCGAAATGCTCAGGACGCTCGCCTGCAGTGCCTTCTGCTCCCCAGTGAGCCTTGCCAATGTGAATGGTGTGATAGCCGCTTTCGTGAAGAATGTCCACAAACGAACGACAGACGAAAACCTGACTGAGCCCTGTTCTTGCATCGAAATTTCCTGCGTTCTGCATGCCGCCTCGTGTCTGAATGATGCCGTTCACGTTCCATTTGGGCATTGTCAGTTCAGCGTCTTCGACATCGGTTGATTCGTTTCGTCGCAAAGTCCAGTTGGTTACTCGATGTCGGGCGGCATTGCTTCCTGTCATCAGCGAACAGCGACTTGGGGAACTAATCGGGGCTGCGTAAGCCTGCGTGAAGAGCATTCCTTCGGAAGCGAGTCGCTCCATATTTGGAGTCTCGTAGGTGTTGTTCAGGGGCGTGCGCTGTGTCCAGAATGGCACTGAAGTGTCCTGCCATCCCATGTCGTCGACCATGAACAAAATGATGTTGGGCCGCATACCGTCAGCACCACCCGATGTTTGGGCGGCGACAGCCAGAATCGCATTCAGCGGGGCTGATGCCAAAAGGCAAGGAAGCGTTAGTTTTCGGTTGTCGAAGGTCATTTTAGGCAGGGGGTGACACGGGGTTCTATCCTCGGTTTTTTATCCTCGGTTTTTTATCCTTGGGGGCTAATCCTTGGGGGTACTTATCCTCAGGGATTATTGTCCTTAGGGGTCCTCAGGGTTTATATCCTCTGAGATTTTAATCCTCTGAGATTCTAATCCTCGGGTTTTCTTCCTTGGGGTTTATCCTCAGGGTGTTTCTATCCTTCAAACGGCATGCGCCACGAGCAAGGCTCCTGCGGGTCGTTCCAGCGCGAACATCCATAGGCTGTGCGACCTCTAATCACCTGACCTTTTCCACAAAGCGGACAGATGGTCGGGACTTGCTGCACGTTGGCCGCACTCGTTGGCGTGCTATTGGGCGAAGCCTGAACATTGGCAGAAGTGGCCTGGGACGTATTTGTTGTCGCCTGTGCGTTGGAAGGATTCTGCTGGCCGCCAGCCGGTGTATCCTTCGTCTTCGCGGATTTCGCCTTGGTTGCTCTCGGCTTCTTCTCCTTGGACGCATCGGAGCCCTTGGATTTCTTCTCCTGAGGAACTTCGATGGTGATGCGGCGCGAGGTGTTGTCACGAAGCACATCGTTCACGATTTCAGTGATTTGTGCTTTCAGTTCCTCAATGAACTGCTGGGCGTCATATTTCTGATGCTCAATGTCGCGAAGTTTCTTTTCCCAGATGCCTGTCAGTTCGCAACTCTTCAGCAGTTCTTCCTTGATGATGTCGATGAGTTCAATGCCAGTCGGTGTGGCAACAAGGCGTTTGCGTTCACGGCGGATATAATGGCGCTTGAAGAGGGTTTCGATGATACCAGCACGCGATGACGGACGTCCGATGCCGTTTTCCTTCAGCGCGGCTCGCAGTTCTTCATCGTCGACAAACTTACCAGCCGTTTCCATTGCGCGAAGCAGCGTGGCTTCGGTGTAATAGGGTGGGGGTGTAGTCCATTTTTCCGTGAGCGTGGGCTGATGAGGGCCACTCTCGCCTTTCACGAATGTCGGCAGCGTGCGCTCTTCTGCGTCATTCTCCGATTTCCTTTCGCCTTCGTCCTTATTCTCAGCGGTTTCCTCCTTCTTCTCGCTGCTGTCGTCGCGCTTGTAGACCACTCGCCATCCAGGTTCGAGGATTTCCTTACCCGAAACCTTGAACTCAATTTTCTCATCGTCGCCTGCCACTTCGCCCAAAACTGTGGTCGTGGAGAACTTGCAGTCGGGATAAAACACCGAGATGAATCGGAGCGCCACGAGATTGAAAACCTTCTGTTCGAGGTCCGTGAGATTCTTCGGAACCACACCAGTGGGGATGATGGCGTGGTGGTCAGTCACTTTCGACGAGTCGAAGACCTTCTTCGATTTCTTCAGTGCCCTTCCACCCAGCGGGCGCACCAGTTCGGCATAGGGAGCGACACCGCCGAAACGCGTCTGGAATAGTCCATTCATCGTCTGTGGGCACTTCGGATAGATGTCGTCCGACAGATAACGGGTGTCGACACGTGGATAGGTCGTGATTTTCTTCTCGTAGAGGCTCTGAATCAGGTTGAGCGTTGTTTCGGCTGAGAGCCCGAACTTCTTGTTACAGTCCACCTGAAGCGATGTGAGGTCGTAGAGTTGAGGTGGGGCCTCGGTGCCTTTCTTCTTCTCAACATTCGTCACCGTGAACGGGCGACCTTCGATGAGTTTGAAGGCCTGCTCACCCTCTTCCTTCGACGTGAATTTTCCCTTGGTGGCGGTGAATGTCGTATCGCGATAGACCGTTGCCAGCACCCAGTAGGGCTCGGGCTTGAAGTTCTCGATTTCCTTCTGGCGATTTACAATCAGCGCCAGCGTCGGCGTCTGAACACGACCAATCGAGAGCACCTGTCGGTTTTGTCCGAACTTCAGTGTGTAGAGGCGTGTAGCGTTCATGCCCAGGAGCCAGTCACCAATGGCGCGGCTTAATCCGGCGAGGTAGAGCGGTTGATATTCCGACTGGTCCTTCAACTTTGCAAAGCCCTCACGAATGGCCTCGTCGGTCATCGACGAAATCCACAGGCGTTTCACCGGGCATTGTGCACCGGCTTTCTGCATCACCCATCTCTGGATGAGTTCACCCTCCTGTCCGGCATCACCACAGTTCACGATGCCATCGGCTTTCTGCATCAGTTTCTCAATCACGGCAAACTGCTGTTTGATGCCACTGTCCTCGATGAGTTTGATGCCGAAGCGTGGTGGAATCATCGGCAACGAGCCCAGCGACCAGCGCTTCCATTGGTCGGTGTAGTCGTGCGGCTCCTTCAGTGTACACAGGTGTCCGAAAGTCCACGTCACCTGGTAGCCGTTTCCCTCCATATAGTTCTTGTGGTCGTGCGTTGCTCCGATAATTCTGGCAATGTCGCGTCCCACACTCGGTTTCTCTGCAATACATACAATCATACTGCAAAGGTAGTGCAAATCGAAGACAATTCAAAACAAAAAGCAGTTTTTTTGTTTTAATTGTTGAGATGCCGCCTACCTTCGGCGAAGCCAAAAGTACGAATAAATGAGCGAAATGCATTTGAGCATCCCCCTTTGGGGGAGCGGCGTAAGCCGAGGGGGATTCAGCAAGACTTCTACTCAACACCAGTCAACAAAACTGCATTTCCCTTTTCTTTTGCATCTTCACATGCAGCATATCTCCTTTGATTGGGAAACGGAGGGAATGTCGTGAACTGTATCGTGTCAATCTTCAGATTTCCGATTCAACCTTGTGTTAGTTTCTATTTTGTATCCAATTGTCAAAGATCGCTTAGTTTGGTCTCATTTTCACATAAACCATGCCTTTACACCTTACGGAGCACGTCTCTCTATGCTGCGGAGCATATCTCTCTACCCCAATAAAGACCATCACTCTATGGTCCAAAGCATTGCTCTATAGGGTCAAGAGGATAACTCCTTATGGGTATAGAGCATTGTTCTCTATAGTCCAGGGCGTTGTTCCCTTTGCTCGAGAGCATTCCTTTGGTCTTTCGCCGCATCGATTCATAAGCGTCCTCATGATTCGAAGGGGCTGAAGGCCTTTTCTTTGTCACGTTTTGCAAGCGTCCCTGCTCAACGTGCATCAAGTTCCAAGATCCTGCAGAATTTCTTGTTGCTTGTGTTTCTCTCGATTTTGAACAACGTTGTGCTCTTCACCAAATCTTCTGCAAATATACGAAATTTTTTCGCGATTTGCAAGATTTTGGGCCATTTTCCGTATGGTTAATTAATGTTAATTTCCAAGAGGATGTCTTTTGATGAGTAAAAGGACATCTTTTACTTTTTCGGGTCCTCGCGTTTGGTTTGATTTTGTCATTTTGCGTCGTAGTTTTTCTTCCAGCATTCTAAAAAAATTGCGACGTAATTTTCTTCCAACACTCTGAAGAAATTCCCTCGCCTGAGAAGTCCCTCGATAGTTATCCGAATCATTTTCTTAAAAATCTTGCCGCCCAGCCGCCGCTTTGGTTTAGTCTTGCTAAACCTTCCCCCTTAATAATCCCCCTATTAGCGGCTATGCTGCTAATAGTTATTATTATCTATATCTTCATCCTTTTCCTTTTCTTTTTCTTTATCTTTTTCTTTATCTTTTCTTTGATTTGATAGGCAAAACGTCTTGTGACGTCTAATAGCGTCATTTCGCGTTAGTTATTTGAAAAGTTAAGCAGCCCAGCCGCCGCTTTGGTTTAGTTTTGCTAAACCTTCCCCCCTAATAACCCCCTATAAGCAGCTATGCTGCTATTATTTCCATTTCCATTACCATTTCCATTACCATTTCCATTTCCATTACCATTTCCATTACCATTATCATTAACATTATCATTACCATTAACATAGTCGTTACTAACGTTACGTAGCGTTACGCAGTGATAGGCTTTAAAATGGTTTTTAGTCAGTGCACAAACATGGGTTTCTGACGATATTTGGGCAAAAACGTCGCAAAATTTGCGTCATTTTGTGACGATGACTTAGTGGATAAAAATGAAAATCTAGCCGCACAGCCGCCGCTATGGTTTGGCATTTGCCAAACCTTCCCCCTTAATAATCCCCTATTATCAGCAGCATTGCTGATAATCCTTTATCCTTGTCCTTTGCTTTATCCTTGTCCTTTGCTTTATCTTTATCTTTATCTTTTTCTTTTACTTATACCGTAATACGACCGTATTTTTCGTATTTTTTGTTCCCGTTGAATTTTGGCATTAAAATCTTGTTTTTGCAAAATCGATAGAGAAATTTGTAAGTGAAAAACTCTGACGTTTTTATGGGGAAAACGCCCTTGACGTCTTCATTTTTGTCCAAACAACACTGAAGATTTTGGTAACAATATTGATGGCATCCACCTAAAAAATAATTGCGTG
Source organism: Prevotella sp. (assembly GCA_024697645.1). Lineage (GTDB taxonomy): Bacteria > Bacteroidota > Bacteroidia > Bacteroidales > Bacteroidaceae > Prevotella. The sequence continues at coordinate 37,966 of JAILFH010000084.1, read as the reverse complement.
GAATTTGGTGTTTATCACGATTTGTATTATCTTTGCAATCGTAAAGAGTTTTACGAATCAAATTGACCTTTTTGGTGATGGATGGATTTTGGTTAGCACTGACAATTCCCTTTCTGGGAACACTTCTCGGCTCGGCATTTGTGTTTCTGATGCGCGACACGATGTCGGGAACACTTCAACGAATATTGCTTGGTTTTGCATCGGGCGTTATGGTTGCAGCGTCTGTCTGGTCGTTGCTCATTCCGAGCATCGAAATGTCAGGTGGCGAAGATGCTTCGTCGGTCGTTCCAGCCGCTGTAGGCTTGCTTTGTGGTATGGGCTTCCTCTTGCTGATTGATATGGTTACGCCTCACTTGCATCCAGGCGATGACCATCCTGAAGGACCCCGTTCGCACCTCTCCCGCACGTCGATGCTTGCCTTGGCAGTAACAATCCATAATATTCCTGAGGGAATGGCAGTTGGTGTTGTCATAGCCACGATGTTGCAAGGGGGAACAAGCATCACGGCCGCCAGTGCCTTGGCAGTCTCGCTGGGTATAGCCATTCAGAATATTCCCGAAGGCGCTATCATCTCAATGCCGCTCCGAGCCGAAGGAAACAGCCGAATGAAGTCATTCTTTGTTGGTGGTCTGAGCGGACTGGTTGAACCTATTGGCAGTATTGCCATCATCCTTCTTGCTTCCACCCTTGAGCCCCTGCTTCCCTATCTTCTTGCATTTGCGGCAGGTTCGATGCTGTATGTAGTGGTGGAAGAACTCATTCCCGAAGCCTCCCATGGCGAGCATAGCAATCTGGGCACGGTTGGATTTGCTTTTGGCTTTGTCTTGATGATGGTACTTGACGTTGTTTTAGGATGAAAAAGATGGGAGGATTAATCCCAAAAACAACGCCCTTCCACTTGTAGAAACAAAGTGAAAGGACGTTTGGTGTGTGTTGTTATTTAGAAGTGTTGTGTTGGTTCGGTGCAAAGGTACATTGATTTTGAGTTCTAACCAAATCTCTGATTAACGTTTTTTTGTCTCAAACAAAACAAATTAAAAATTTTTTACTATATTTGCAGTTGAAATAAGAAATAATCAATATAAAACTAAATAAATCCGATGTATAGACTTACAGAATTTCTCCACGATGTTTGGCATGTGGAGCCCACCACAAAATGCGAATTGCTCTGTGCAGAAAGCAATGTGGACAATGCCTTCAGTATGAATCTCATGCATGACACACTTGCTTGCTATTCGTACAATTTGGTCGTAGATGGCTGGGTGGAAATAGCCAGCAATGGCCATAGCCTTGTATACAGACGCAACGACTTCTACTTTTCTACGCCTGGTTCAATGATCAATATCATCAAGGCCTCCGATGATTATCGGGGACTTTCGATATTGGCAGACCAGAGCATGACCCTCGAAATCCCTATGGTTCGCCACATGATTCGGGCAGCCTATTTTCCTCTCGTAGTGCTGAGAGAGCCGAGACTGTCCTTGACAGATGATCAGGCGAATCATTTCTACCAACTGATGCAAATGATCATCAGTTATAAGAATTCTTCCCATATGTACAAGGACGAGTGCCTACGCATGCTCTATTCGGTGTTTCTACTCGATCTGCAAAGCATTCGCAACCGAAAGATTCCAAACACCAAAGGACGTTCAGAGAGCGCAGAAAAACTCTTCATTGACTTCATTCAACTACTTCCTGAGAATTTTATTGATCATCACGATATTGCATTCTATGCCAACCGACTTAATATCACTCCGATATATCTGTCGCGTGTCGTGAAGAAAGTTTCGGGACAAACCGTTGTAGACTACATCAATCAGATGTTGTTTATGGAAGGTGCCTGGCTACTGCAGAAGACCGACAATAGCATTGCCCAAATCGCAGAGTATTTGCATTTCTCCGATCAGGCTTCGTTTACGAAGTTCTTCTCGCGAATGAAGGGAATGACGCCCAAAGCCTATCGAATGAATCGGTAAATTTTTTGGGAAACTCGGTAGAAGAATTTTTTCTGAGAAATCCCTTTGGACAATCCATTTGGGCAATCCTGTCGAAAGATAACTCTCCTTGACCTTTATTAAAGGCAAAAAATTACTGCCTCTTCCATCAGCATTAGTGGGAGAGGCAGTTGTATTTTCTATTGAAAAACTTGCCCAAGGGAGTTTTAAGATGTCAGCGTTCTGTTTCCTCCGAAAGGCTGTTTTTTCTTTTATACGCTCTGTTCTGCTTCCTTGCGCATTCTAACGGCCTTAGCCTTCTCCTTCAGAATCTGGATGCGCTCATTAGCGTGGTTACGAGCCGAAATAATCTGGAAACGATAGACGAGGCAAGTGATAAAGAAATAGACGGTGGTCTGAATCCAGAGCGCCTGATATTCCAATCGGATGTCGGCAAGCGATGCTCCCATCGTATTCAGGCGAACGAAGCCGCGCACGCCAAATGTCGAAGGAATGAGCGTTGCAATTCCACGCCAGACGCCAGGCATATTGCTTTGCGGCCAAGAGATTCCTGCCAAGAACAGGAACGGAATGGAGGTGAACACAACGAGCAATATCACATTCTCGCGATAGCGAACCAGACACGAAAGCATCATGCCGAAGAAAATGCAGGCGAGAATATATGGAACCATCAGTGCGAGCAGAGGTCCACCAGATAGCAACGAAGTGTAGCCAAAAAGTCGTGGAACGATAATGGTCAGATAGGCTGCAATGACGGAATAGATCATGAAATAGGCAAGCGATTTGCCCAGCACTATTCTGAAGATGCCGTTGTAGTGGCGCGATACAGGCACAAGGTCGCGATAGCGGTTGGATTCGCGCGCTGTTCCTGCGCCAAGTCCAATGCCAAGCAGCAGTGTCTGCTGGATGATGAGAATCAGCACACAGGGAATCAGGAACGAGCCATAGCCACCAGTGGGATTGAACACCTCAACTTCGTCAAATGCCAAAGGCTGGGTCTGGATTTCGTCTTCCCGATTAGTTTGATTACCAGAAATGGCAATCTGTATGCCCGCATTCATTTCGCTGGCTACAGCCTGTGCCGTCTGATAGATGGCCTTGTAGGTGAGCATGAGAGCCATGTCGCAATAGACGCCCACATGAGTCTTCTCCATGCGCATCGTGCGCTCCTGGAAGTCCTCAGGGAAATAGATGATGCCATGAACCACTTGTTTTCCGACAAGTTGGCTGGCTTCGTCAACAGAATTGCAATAATAGGCAACCTTCGTATTGGGCGAAGCGTCGAAATTGCGAATGAACTGGCGGCTCTGATGACTATGTGATAAATCGACGACGGCTACGGGAACCTCCTGGACCACTTCGTTGGAATAGGCCCATGAATAGAGAAGCGGATAGAGGATTGGCACAAGAAGGAAGAAGATGAGCACGCCCTCATCCGTGATGGTAGAGCGCATCTCCTTGGCCCAGATATAGCACATATCTTTGATGCCTTCTTTAATCCTTTGAATCAGCGTTTCTTTCATTTCACCTTATTTTTATATCGAAACTGCAATGCTGTCGTTTTCTGTAATTTATGGAATATATACGTACTCCAGCATAGCCCTCTTGATTTTGTTGGCAACAAAGAAAGGCAATGCCGTGAGAATGATGAGTGCCATGAAGTTGAACCAGGCATCGATGAACGGGAATCCGTTGAAGATGCAAATCTGATAAATCATGTAATAGTGGCGCAGCGGGAAGAGTTGGGCTATTGCTTCAATGGCGGGGTGCATCGCAAAGACGGGATAGGTAGCACCTGCGCAGGTGAAGCCGAGCATACCCCAGAGCGAACAGACACTCAAAGACATGCGAAGCGAAGGCATCAGACCAAAGGCAAAGATGCCGAAACCGATACTTGCCATGACGGCCAGCAGTCCGAGAATGAGGATCATCCATACTCCACCCGGGTGGGGGAAGTTGAGATAGCCGAACATGTAGTACAAGTAGCAGTAGAAGATTGTCAGGAAGATGAGGAACTGCGGCAACAGTTTGCCCGTGAGCGCCACGATAATGTTATTGTCAGCCATTTCCATCCATTCCTTCGACGTGCCGAATTTCAGTTCCGTACCCAGCGAGTAGGCTGTGATGAGGAACATGAAGAGCATCAGAATGCCAGGAATGAGCATGGTGGACAGATAGAGGTTATAACTTGCCCACGGATTTCCAATCATGTGAAGATCAACGACGATGGGTTGCAGGAAAGTTGTTATCTGGTCGTCGGTGTAGCCCTTGGCGCGCATAGTGCCTTGTCCCACAGCAGCAGAACCCAGCGTGGAAACTGTTTTCAGGTCACGATAAAGCAATGCTCCAGCAGTGAGTGACGCCGAACTGTAATAGAAGGAAATCTTCGGCTGACGCGATGAAAGCAAGTCGTCGGAGGTTCCCTCAGGAATGTAGAGGAAGGCGTAGATTTTGTTCTGCTGAATAGCTTTGCGTGCTTCGTTTACGTTTGTGTAGTGAGCAACGACATGGCTGGACTGGAATGAGTCGAGTTTGCGGATGAGCGCACGCGAAGTTGTAGAGTTGTCGTGGTCGACAACACCTACGGGCATTTCCTGAGGCTGACCCTCATTCATCATCGTCGTGAAAAACACGGTGACGAGAATAGGGAATACCAGCATGCAGAACAGATACATCATGTTCCGACTCAGAATTCCACATTCGCGGACAGCAATATTGTAAATCCTCTTGATCATTGCCTTTACTCTTCTGCTTAATTCCAGTTCGTATTCTGTTTGCTGGAATTATTTCTTGATGATTAGCGACATGCCTGGACGCAAGCCTTCGAAAGGCTTCTCAGGACGGGCCTTCACTTCGAAAGTCTTCAGGTCGTACTGACCATTGGCCTTAGTTGCTTTCCACACGGCGAAGGAACCTTCGTCCTTGATGTAGAACACCTTCATCGTCAGGTCTTGGTTGAAAGCGGGTGAATAGGCGGTGAACGTGTCACCAACCTTCAGGCCCTTCAACTGGTCCTCACGTACGTTGAATGTTCCCCACATATCCTTCATGATGGAAATGCTCATGATGGGAGATCCTGTGCCAATGAGTTCGCCCACCTTCGGATAGATGTTCGAAACTTCGCCTTCGATGGTGGCAATCTGTACGGTCTCGCGGATGTAACTCTGTACTTCCTGAACGGCACCACGGGCACGGTTCACCTGTGCCTGAGCAGCGCGTTTCTCCTGCTGGCGTGCACCATTTACAGCCATGTCGTACTGACTCTTGGCGGCTTTCTCCTGTGCCTCGAGGGCTTTGTAACTTGCCAGGGCTTCGTCGCGCTTCTGGGCAGTCATCACGCCTTCGTCGAACAGGCGCTGGACTCGGTCATAGGTTTTCTTGGCAACCTCTGCACCAGCCTTGGCCTGCTGCCAAAGTTCATAGGCACCTGCAATTTGCTCTTTACGAGCGCCTGCTTCAGCCATGTCGCTTAGGGCTGCAGCAGCGTCTTCTGCGCTCTGGGCCTGAGTTTTCTTGGCCCGTACTTCTGGAGCATCCAGAATAGCAAGCGTGTCACCAACGTGTACGAAATCGCCTTCCTTCACACGAAGTTCCAGAATACGTCCAGGTACTTTCGATGATACGCGATACTCACTTACTTCTACTTCGCCCTGAATGGTTTCAGTATCACGGTCGAGCAGGAAGAATCCGATAAGTCCTACAATCACGACCACGGAAACGAATCCCAGGACGGCGAGCAGGATGTTGTTATGTTGAGTTTTTGCTGACATATCTTTGTTATTGTTAATTACGATTTACAACTAATGATTAATATCTTTCCGACTTTTTAAATCTAAATCTTAAATCTTTAAAATGAAAAACCTCAGTTCGGCAACTTTGATTACTGAAGTACGCCAAGTGCCTTCTGCAAGGCGACCTGAGCGAGTTTCACTCCCACTTCAGCATCAATTTTCTGACTCTGAGCCTGTTGCCATGCCGTCTGGGCTGCCATCACGTCAGTGGCTTCCATGACTCCCTCCTTGAATCCGAGGTTGGCGCAGCGGAGATTCTCGTCTGCACTGGTGAGATTCTTATTTGCCATCAGAAGTCGCTTGTTGGCTTCCTTCAACTTGAATCGACACTGCTCCAGTTGTAGTTCAATCTTCTCGCGTGCATCACTCAACTCCATTTCGGCAATAGTGGTCTGGGCACGACTGGCACGAACTTTGTATTCGCCTTCGAACCAGTTCCAAACGGGGACTCTTACCATAACGCCTACATTCCAAACGCCTTTGAACTTGCGCTCGAAACCATTATAGACGCTTGGGTTGGAGAGTAGATAGCCGCCAGTCAGAGCCACCTGAGGCAGATAGGCAGCACGCACGAGTTTTGTGGTCTGCTCGCTAATGCTAATCGCATTTTCCAGCATCTTCAGTTCGGCGCGGTTATCAAAGGCAGTCTCGTTGCCCATGTCCTCTGCTTCTGGAGAGTAGGGGAGCACGTCCTTGCCTTCGTCGGCCAGCGTGATTTCACTGTCGAGAGGCAATCCGCAGAGTTGGCAGAGGAGCATCTTTGCCAGAACCAGACCATCCTCGACTTCAGTAACCTGCATGTCGGCTTCGTTTACGCTGACGTCTACTTTCAGGCCAGTAGCCTTTGTGGCAACGCCTTCGGTAATCATCTTGTGAACATCATCGTCGAGTTTCTGAACAAGGTCGCGATAACTGTTGGCAAGCAATTGCTTTTGCTTCAGCGATACCACCGTCCAGTAGACTTCGTCGATATTGGCAAGAGTGTTCTGACGGATTCCCTGCTCTTCGTTAGCGACAAGTTGCTCGTTGATGTCGGCAATGCGATTTGCAGCCGTGATGGCACCACCCATATAGATTGGCTGGCGCACCAGAGCCGAAGCGGCAAAGATGTTCTTAGTGTCAGTATGGAAAGCATCATTGATCTTCTGGCCAATCTCGTTTCCATATTGAGCAAGGGGCTGACTAAGTTGCCCCATGATGGCTCCAGTGTGCTGTGCCTCCTGAGGAGATATAGTCCCCTGTTGTACAAGACCTGCAAGAAGGTTTGGCATGGCTTCACTAAGGTTTGTTATGGCTGCAGTTCCGAGCACGGAAAAACCTGCTTGCTGGTCTTTGCTAAGCAGCGAAATACTGCGACTGAGGAACTCGTAGCCACCTAACACGTCAACCTTCGGCAGATAACTCGTGCGGGCAGCCTTTCGAGTGTTCAGTGCTACTTCCTGCTTTACGCGTGCCACACCAAGTTGCTTGTTGTTGTCAAGCGCCAGTTGTCGGCACTCATCGAGTGTCAACACCTGTTGTGCGCTGACGGTAAGCGTGGCAGTCAGCATGAATAGCGTTAGTACCTTTCTCATATAATTGAATTTTTTGCTTTCGTCTTATTTCAGAGTGACGCTTCTTGAACCGATGAGGTTTCCGTCGGCAAAGATGCTTACGTTGTAAGTGCCGCCAACAAGTGCCTGGTCGACATTCCAATAGAGTGTGACTGGAGTTTCCTGACCTCCGTATTCTACGGCTTTCTTCATCGAACACTGCAGCGTGCGGTTTTCGTAGTTGAACGAGCCTGCATTGCCCAGAAGCGAGCCTGTGGGTGAAGTGATGCGAACGTAGACAGTGCGCATGCCATTGGAAGCGGTCACGTTCTTGGCAAGCGAGAAGTTCACCTGAAGTGTCTTGCACTTAGAAGCGCGGTCGGTGTTCTTATTTCGCTTGTCCTTGCCCTGCATCGAAACGCCGATTGCATCGAGTTGGGCTGCAATGGCAACCTTCTCCGACAATGTCTGCTTCTCACTGCTCAGACCTTCAATCTGCTGTGTAGCCTCCTGATATTGAGCCTTCACGCGGGTATTCTCTTCCTGCAGGTTTTGGTTCAGTCGGTTCAGCGAGTCAATCTCAATGACATACGAACGCAGAACGGCACGAACCGTAGCCAGTTCTTTCTTCAGTCGGGTGATTTCGCGGGCGTCGTTTGCCTTCACCTGTTGCAGTTCCTTTAGCAGTCGCTGTGTCTTTTCCTGCTCAGCCGAAAGTTGCGCAACTATGGAGTCATTGTTGATCTGAGTCTTCATCTCGCTGTACTGCAGTGCAAACTGCTGGTACTCGTTCTCCATTTCCTGCTTGTCGAGTTCTGCCAATTCCAGCATCTCGCGGTTTTCTTGCTTTTGTTTATCCAAATCAAGATAAAGCCATACAAGTCCGCCTATCAGTGCAAGGCAGAGCAGCACAAGTGGAATCAAATATTTTTTCATATGTATGTTTAACTGTCTAACTTTTGCAATTTTGATTCAACGTCAGTACCGTATTTCGCCATTGAGAAAAAGGCGCTTTCCGTTTTCAACTTGCAAAAATACTTCTTTTCTTTTAAATGACAAAGCAAAAAAGGCGTTGAAATGATTATAAAGATGTAATTTTTGTATTTTTAGGGAAATTTTGAACAATTTTTAAGGTGGAAATTACGTGAATTGCGTATCGGGGTGGTTGAAATGGTAATAAATGCGAAGAAATAGCACTAAGTGTGTGCTGGCAAATATGAAAGTTTGTAAATAAATTTGTAAATAAAAATGATGCAATTGTGGCTGGAAAACGATATGCGAAGGAATTCGTGGATAAGATGGTGTTTTTCTTCCGTTGAAAGGTATGAAACGGGTGCTTATTCCCAGACGACAAGTTCTCGGGGCAGTTTGATTACCTTCAGCCGTTCGTACCAAATTCGGGACGAACCTGCGATATGTCGAGTGGTGTGGCTGCTGATCATGTAGTAACTGGCTCGATACTCATCCATCAATTCCAGGAAAACGCGTTTGATGCGAGAGCATTTCTCATTGATGGCATTATCGAGTGGATTAATGAGTCGGTTGACGCTTTCCTCTATCTGACTTATATCCATACTTCTCGGCGCTACAAGTCGGTAGTAATCAATTAGTTCCGAGCGATAGTTAACAAGTTGCTTGAACTCAATTCCCTCGGGATGGTTGAGGAAAAGCAGATATACTGCCTTGTGAACAGGCTGCAGGATGACCTCACGTTGATTTTCGTCTTCCAGAATAAAACGATAGTCCTTTGTGATGACCAGTCGGCTGAGTTTTCCGCGGGCAGCCTCAATGCGCAACTGTTCCAAGAGGGGCACGCCTAATGCCTGCAGAATCAGGTCGATCCTGTCCTGCAGTTGCAAGGCTCCCACGAGTTTTCGCAGTTCGCCTGCCATTTCTTCGGCGGTCATCTCTTCTTTCATTGTCAGTGTGAGATTACTCTTCGTCTTCAACCACCTCGGTGATTTTCCGTTCTAACCATCTTTTCCAGCGTTCAACCATTGATGCAGGCTTATGCGGCTTTTCAGTCTCCTTTTGGGGGTCTGGTGCAGACTTAGTTTCCACGCCCTCGCTTTCGCCTGTATGTAGGGTGTTCTGGCCTGTATTTAGGGTGTTCTGGCCAGTATATTGGCCATTCTCGCCAGAATGTAAGATATTCTCATCTGAGTCGGGATAGTTATCTTCTTGCTGCAATTCGTCGTCTCTTTCGATGGTACTTGTCGCTGCAATTTGTCCGTTATTTTCCTTGTCAGTGTTCTCGGTTTCAGCCTTTTTCTTTTCTTCGGGTTTCTCTTCCGGTTCGGGCTTGTTTCGTCTGAATGGCTTGTAGAGTTTGGGAATCAGACTTTCGTAATAGGCGTTGTCGTCTTGCTTGTATTCGCTTCGCGATGATTGTTCCTGAATGTCGTCGTCCATGTCTGCAGCCAAAATAATCACCTTCGCGTCATCGTCGAGGGTGTTGTCAACGGCAGTTCCCCAGATGACATCGATATTGGGATCCAGTTGGTCGAAGAACTCGGCAATTTCCGAGAGTTCAGGAACGAAGAAAGGTGCCTTTTCGCTTGCGTAGATATTAAAGAGGATGCGCTTTGCCTTGCCGATATCGTTGCCATAGAGCAGGGGAGAGTCGAGGGCGTCGATGATGGCTCGTTCCACACGTCTTTCGCCACTGGCTCGTCCAATCGCCATGATGGCTCCGCCTCCGTTTCGCATGGTTGTCTCCACATCGCGGAAGTCAAGATTGATGCCGCCGTCGGTACTGATGGTGATGAGTTCGGAGATGCCTTTCACGGCGTTTTTCAGAATGTCGTCGGCACGTTTCAGGGCTTCCTGAAGTGTCACTTGCGTGTCGCTATAGATGTCGCAGATGCGTTCGTTGTTCACAATCAGCATGGCATCAACGTGCTTTCGCAATTCGTCCACGCCGCGCAAGGCCTTGACAATCTTGCGCTTTTGTTCGAAATAGAACGGAATGGTCACCACTCCAATCGTCAGGATTCCTCGGTCTTTGGCAACCTTTGCAACCACAGGTGCTGCACCTGTGCCAGTTCCGCCACCCATACCTGCCGTGACGAAAACCATTTTCGTTCCGTCGTCAAGCAAGCGTTCTATGTCTTCGATGTTGCTTTCGGCTTCTTTTCTTCCCACGTCGGGATTGGCACCAGCACCCAGGCCGACCGTACCCAACTGCAACTTCACAGGCACTGGCGACTTCGAAAGTGCAGCACTATCGGTATTGCATACTGCAAACGTCACACCTTCGATGCCTTCGTCATACATATTGCGAACGGCATTCTGGCCACCGCCACCGACTCCGATGACCTTGATGATATTCTGTGACTGGTCTTCCACAATGCCGAAATCCAGTACGATTACGTCGTTTTTGCGATTTTCATCCATAGTTGTTTCTATTGCTTTTCACATTCCACTGCATAGGGCGTCTATTTGACCTTTGTTGTTTCTCATTTTTCAACTTTTCATCAGCCAAACGCTTTTGTGCCGCAAAATTACTACTTTTTTTCTGACACTGCAAGACCTCGCAAGTCTTGCGACCATCAAAAACTGTGATTTTTTATTTCTTTTTTTCTTTCCACCACAACACGACAAGCGCAATCGCTACTGCCAAATCGATGATATTCCAAATCGTTCGCTCCAAGGCAACCTTTATAAACGGCTGGAAAAGCAAGGCAAGGGCTGCAAATACGATGGCCAGTTCGTTATTCCTTTTCTTAAAATACTGATATGCAATAACGCAGAATATGACCATGGCGATAAGCCTAACTAACTGGTAATAGCCATAGGGCATTGGTGTCAGGCATAGGAGCAGCAGAACCGCTAAGATGATTTTTGAATACTGTAACATATGATCTTTCAATAAAATGGGTTGGTCGCTACAAAATTACGAAAATATTTTCTCAATGCAAATGCTTGATGCAAAGTTTTTTCCAAAAAAGAATCCCGTTGAAGTTATTCCAAGGGAATATAACTTCATGGTTGAAGAAATCACGTCGGGGGATGGAGGAAGTGGGTCTTGTGAAAGCAGTGAAAATATTTTTGGTCAAATATTAAGATTTTTTGTTCTATTTTGCCAAATATTCAGAAAAAAATTATATCTTTGTGGCGATAATGTTTAACTAATCTCTATCCATGGCCATGAAGAAGGACGGATTTTGGTATCGAGCGTGGGATCTCTACTATGACGGATTCCGCAATATGACGCTTGGAAAGACCCTTTGGGCTATCATTCTAATTAAACTATTCATCATGTTCGCCATTTTGAAGGTATTCTTTTTTCCCAACTTTCTGAAGCAGCACGCTGAGAAGGGTGGGGAGGCCGACTATGTGGCATCAGAGATGATCGAAAGAAGCACATCATCAATCAATTAAAATACAAGACATTATGCACAATCTATTGTTAGACGTCACGACCAGCACGATAGACTGGTCGCGTGCACAATTTGCATTGACAGCCATCTATCACTGGCTGTTTGTGCCCCTGACACTTGGTTTAGCGGTAATCATGGGCATTATGGAGACATGCTACTATCGCACGAAGAAGCGCTTCTGGCGTGACACGGCGAAATTCTGGCAAAAACTCTTCGGTATCAATTTTGCTATGGGTGTGGCTACAGGCCTTATCCTGGAGTTTGAGTTTGGTACCAACTGGTCGAATTATTCTTGGTTTGTCGGCGACATCTTTGGTGCCCCGCTGGCCATTGAGGGCATCGTGGCTTTCTTCATGGAATCTACGTTTGTTGCCGTGATGTACTTCGGCTGGAACAAGGTTTCGAAAGGTTTCCACCTTGCTTCTACCTGGCTCACCGGACTTGGCGCAACCATCTCGGCATGGTGGATTCTGGTGGCTAACGCCTGGATGCAGAATCCTGTGGGCTGCGAGTTCAATCCCGACACGATGCGCAACGAGATGATTTCGTTCGTCGATGTTGCATTCTCGCAGTTTGCTGTGGGTAAGTTCTGTCACACGGTGACTTCCGCATGGATCATCGGAGCAGTCTTCACAGTAGCCGTAAGTTGCTGGTATCTGCTGAAGAAGCGCGAGCAGAAGATGGCCATCGAAAGCATCAAGATTGGCGCAGCAGTAGGACTTGTTGCCTCATTGCTCGCTGCTGGCACTGGTCACCTTTCTGGTGAGCAGGTGGCTAAGTCGCAACCCATGAAGTTGGCTGCAATGGAAGCCCTTTACAATGGTGGTGTAGACCAGAGTCTGACTGCTGTGGCTTGGGTGAATCCGTTCAAGCAGCCCGACTACGCCAATGAACAGGAACCGCCACTGCGCATTGCTATGCCTTATGCGCTTTCGTTCATGGCTACACGCGACTTCCATGGTTTCGTTCCTGGTGTGAACGATTTGCTCAATGGCTACACGACTCCTGATGGCAAGACCGAGCCCTCGGCCGACGAGAAGATTAAACGTGGACGGGCTGCCATCTATGCGTTGATGTCGTATCGCAATGCGAAGAAGGCTGGTTCGGAGGAAACTGCAGCAAAACATCTCGCTGTGCTGAAGGAAAACATGCCTTATTTCGGCTATGGCTACGTGAAGTCGAAGGATCAGTTGGTTCCTAACATTCCCATCAACTTCTGGTCTTTCCGCATCATGGTCGGCATGGGTGTAGTATTCATCTTATTCTTCGCTTTGGTTCTCGCCATTGTCTATCAGGACAAACTGAAAGGCATTGGCCGTCTATGGAAGAACTTACCGTTCAGCGAGCATAAGTATCTGCATTGGTTCGCCATTGCCCTTGTGCCACTGGCTTACATTGCATCTGAATCGGGATGGCTGGTGGCAGAGATGGGACGACAGCCTTGGACTATTCAGGACATGCTGCCCACATGGGCTTCCGTTTCCGACGTGAGTTCTAATTCTGTTATACTGACGTTCTTCATTTTCCTCATTCTCTTCACGACAATGCTTGCAGTGGAAATTAATATCCTCCTGAAGCAAATCAAGAAGGGGCCTGGAATCGATTTGTCTGAAAATTGATGTTCATGTTCAATCATTTAACGGCAAATCATAACTGTCATTTATCAACGATCAATAAGCAATTAAATTTATGACTTACGCATTCTTACAACAATATTGGTGGTTCCTGATATCGCTTCTGGGAGCCCTGTTGGTGTTCCTGATGTTTGTTCAGGGTGCCAACTCCATGATTTTCAGTCTCGGCCGTACGGCTGAAGAACGTCGCATGATTATTAATTCTACAGGACGCAAATGGGAGATTACGTTCACTACGTTGGTTACGTTTGGCGGTGCGTTCTTCGCTTCGTTCCCATTGTTCTATTCCACAAGTTTCGGTGGCGCCTACTGGCTTTGGATGATCATCCTCTTCTCGTTTGTGTTGCAGGCGGTGAGTTATGAGTTCCAGAACAAACTTGGAAATCTGCTTGGTGCTAAGACATTCCAGACCTTCCTCGTCATCAATGGTGTGCTGGGTCCGGTATTGTTAGGAGGTGCAGTCGCAACATTCTTCACGGGTTCAAATTTCATTGTAGAGAAAGGCAATATGGTCGACATGGCTCAGCCCGTGATTAGTCGTTGGGCAAATGCGTCTAACGGTCTTGATGCCCTGCTCGATCCCTGGAACGTAGTGTTCGGTTTGGCCGTATTCTTCCTTGCTCGCGTATTGGGTGGACTCTACATTATTAATAATATTCGTGACGAAGTGATTGAAAGCCGTGCATCGGTGCAACTCGTTGGCAACTCCGTCTTGTTCCTCGTGTTCTTCCTGACCTTCTTCATCCACATTCTATTGGGCTATGGCTTCGCCTATGATCCCGCTACAGGCATGGCTTCGATTGTCGAAGGCAAATATCTGCAGAACCTCATCGATATGTGGCCTGTGACATTGATTCTGGTCATTGGTGTTGTTTTGCTGCTTTATGGCATTGGACGTACCATCATCTCGAAGACTTGGCGTCGTGGCATCTGGCCTGCAGGCATTGGAACGGTTCTGGCAGTGCTCGCTTTGATCCTTTGCGCTGGTTGGAACAACACCTGCTACTATCCTTCAAATGAAGACTTGCAGTCGTCGCTGAACATTATAAATTCGTGCTCGTCGGAGTTCACGCTTCGCACAATGGCTTGGGTAAGTCTGCTCATTCCGTTCGTACTGGCTTATATTGCTTACGCTTGGCGTGCGCTTGACAAAAAGCCTATCGACCGCGAAGAGATTCAGCATGGCGAAGTATATTAACAAAGTAACAAAGTAACAAAGTAACAAGGTAACTTTAAGAAGTAACGAGTAACAAAGTAACTTTAAAAAGTAACGAGTAACTAAGTAACAAAACAAAATGAAGAAAATATTTCTATCATTGGCGATGTGGGTAGTTTGTCTGGGTAGTTTTGCTCAGACAGATACTGAAACGCTGGTGCAACCTGAAGTGTTGTTTGAAACATCTATGGGAAATATCCGCGTGGTGCTTTACAATGAGACTCCGCAGCATCGTGATAACTTCCTGAAACTGGTCGACGAGGGATTCTATGATGGCAACCTCTGGCATCGTGTGATTTTCAATTTCATGATTCAGACAGGTGATTCGACGACTCGTCATGCTGAACCTGGTCAGACCGTAGGATTGCATTCGCCTGATTATACGATTCCCGCTGAGATTGTCTATCCGAAGTATTTCCACAAGCGCGGCGCATTGGCTGCTGCGCGCGAAGGCGATAAGGAGAATCCCGAGCGTGCCTCTTCGGCAAGTCAGTTCTATATTGTCTATGGAACTACTTACAGTTCGCTGACCCTCGACAAGTTCCAGCAGCGCATCGATGAAGCCACAAACGGAACCATCAAGATGACTGAAGAGATTCGCGACCACTACCGCAAATATGGCGGCACGCCTCACCTCGACGGGCAGTACACCGTGTTTGGTGAAGTTGTTGAAGGCATGGATGTCGTAAGGCAAATCCAGATGGTAAGAACCGATGATTATGCGCGTCCCATTGACGATGTGAGAATTCTCAAGGCAACAAGGGTGAAATAGAGAAACTTCCAGTAATAAAAAAGGGAGCCATCTTAACTTTTCTGAGTTGAGATGGCTCCTGTTATTTTATTCAAATCCGTTTTGTTTTAGAAACAACACGGCAGGGTAAGTAGTTGATACATAAGGGTTTGCGCCATGCGAACATGTCCTTTGTCATTGGGATGCAGTTGGTCGGTCTGTGGATTGGCAAAATACTGCTTGTGTTCGTCGAGTAGGGGATAGAGACCGCACGAAGCATTCCAGTCGATGACTGGCACCGACCAAATGTTTCCTGCCTGTTTTACGCTTTCAACGTATGCATCGACAAATTCGCCACACTTGTTCGCAAAGTCCTCAGTTGGCTGCACATTCTTGTCGTTAGGACCGAAATAGCCGCGATGGATTGGTGTTAGCAACACAATCTGTTTAGTGGGATAGAGTGCTTTCACAGTGCTTAGGGCCTTGTTGATACGGCCACGATAGGTCTCGTCGCTCATTATGGCTGTGCGGTGACGACGCTTTTGCAGCGTTTTTGCTTCGTGACGTGCAGCCCATGTCTCCTCTTCGTCTTCCGTGAACCATTCTCCTATGGGAACGCTGTCGTTGAAGTCGTTGGTGCCGACGAAGATGAGGATTGCATCTACGCTGTCGCCATGTTCTTCCTGAAGTTGCTTTGCCTGCCGAGGAATATCATTCCACTGTCTGCCACTGATGGCATACACCCAAGGCGTTATTCCAAGCCATTCCTGCAGCCACTCCCAGTATTTTTTCTTCGCGGCCTTTACTTTCGGGTCAGTGATTGAATCGCCCAGATAGGCCACGCGTTTACCAGCCCAAGGATGGATGGGGAAAAGTGCTGTGTAGAGCCCATCTCTGACTACACCCGAAACGATTGCGGGATTGTTGGCAGTTATATCGTTTTTTGTTTGTGCGTTGGTGCCAAGCGTGAGTAGCAGGCCTATTGCTAATGTAAGAATCTTTTTCATATTCGAAAGTGATTGTTTGTTAGATGTTTTTGATTAGGGAACAATTGCGCCTTTCGAAGGTCACCTCATTCCGATTTGCAGGCAAAGGTACAAAAAATGAGTGAAAGACCAAAGAATATTGATGCTTTTCCTATGAATCCTATGCTGTTTTTATAGGTCTAACTCGTTGGCATTCAATGCATCTCGCCAATAATTTTTGCTTATCAATGAAAAAATTTCACAAAATCTTTTCTTTTATCGGAAGAAAAATGTATTTTTGCGAATTGAAACGATGTGTTTAATTAATTATCTCGAACCAACATGAAAAAACTAGCATTAATGGCACTGATGTGCATCACGTTGTCAGGATCATGCATCGCTGACGACCGTATTATTCCCGTAGAGCAACTGCCTTCTGCTGCTCAGTCTTTCATCAAGAAGACATTCCCTGGACAGAAAATCTCCTATGCCCAAATCGATCGTGATGGTCTTACCACCAACTACGAAGTTCGTCTCGACGATGGAACTGAGGTGACATTCAACAAGAAAGGCAAGTGGGACCAGGTTGATTGCGAAAAGAAACCCGTTCCTGCCTCTCTCGTTCCCTCTGGTATTATGAAATATGTGAAGAGTAAATTCCCCGATACTTTTATTGAGAAAATCGACAAGGAACGCAATGGTTATGAAATTGAACTCTCTAACGACCTTGATCTGAGATTCGACAAGAAAGGAAAACTGAAGGGACTCGATGACTAATTTGAGAGAAATTCCCGCGATTTTCTGAATCGCATTGCCCCGAAGCAATCTAGATTTGCTTCGGGGTTTTTGTTTGAGTAATTTTTAAGTTATTCTTTGCGTTTTTTTTTTGAGTTTTTTGAGTTTAATAGATGATTATCGTTTGAAGAAGTCTGGTCGAAGAGAGATTCAAGAAACAAATTTTCGTGTGAAGGAGTTTGCTCAAAACAAAATGTTTTCTTGTGTTTTCTTATGTTTTTTCTGTTTTTAAAAGCCGCCGACGGCGGAACCTTTCCACGAACCCTTTAACTTTTGATTATCTGAATCTTTGCACCCAGCAAAGCACATCTCTTGTCCCTTGCTCCTTGCCCCTTCAAGTTTCGGATTTCCGAAACTTGTATTAATTAATACCCCCAAAATTGATGTTTATTCGAGAACTTTTTGTATTTTTGCCGGTGATTAAGTAGGAAGATTGTTAGCATGCTGACAGAGCAAACTCTCGAGAAACTCAGAATACTGGCTGAATCGGCAAAATACGATGTTTCGTGTTCGTCGAGTGGCACCGTGCGCAAAGGTAAACAGGGCATGGTCGGGAATACTGTGGGAGGAGTTGGCATCTGCCATTCTTTTGCCGATGATGGTCGCTGCATCTCGTTGCTGAAGGTGATGCTGACCAACTTCTGCAAGTACGACTGCGCCTATTGCATCAATCGTCGTTCCAATGACATTCCAAGGGCTACGCTTTCGGTTTCGGAACTTGAAGAAATCACGATGGAATTCTATCGTCGCAACTACATCGAAGGGCTGTTCCTATCGAGTGGAGTGGTGCGGAATGCTGACTACACGATGGAGCGCCTAACGGCCATTGTCCGAGATTTGCGAACCATACATCATTTCAATGGCTACATCCATCTGAAAGGCATTCCTGGTGCTTCACGAGAATTGTTGGCAGAAGCAGGACGATGGGCCGACCGCATGAGTGTGAATATTGAGATTCCACGTGAAGAGTCGCTGAAACTACTGGCCCCTGAGAAAGACCATCAGAGCGTGTTCCAGCCGATGCAACTCATTCAGCAGGGCGTGCTCGAAAACAAAGAAGACCGAAAGAAATATCGCCATACTCCCCGTTTCGTTCCTGCAGGTCAGTCGACCCAGATGATTGTGGGCGCCACGAAGGAAAGCGACCGCGATATCCTTCAGATGTCGTCATCTCTCTATGGTCAGCCAACTATGCGGCGAGTTTATTATTCGGGCTATATCAGCGTGAATACCTACGACCCCCGTCTACCTGTATTGAAACAGCCGCCATTGGTTCGCGAAAATCGCCTTTATCAGGCCGACTGGCTATTGCGTTTCTATCAGTTCAAGGTCGATGAGATTGTCGACGACCAGCATGAGAACCTTGATTTGGAAGTTGACCCGAAACTGGCGTGGGCATTGCGCCATCCAGAGTTCTTCCCTGTCGATATCAACACTGCCGCCTATGAGCATATCCTGCGTGTTCCGGGAATCGGAACGAAATCGGCTTGGCTCATCGTCAGTTCTCGCCGTTTTGGTCGTGTCACCTCTTACCACCTGAAGAAGATGGGAGTCGTGATGAAGAAGGCGAAGTATTTCATCACCTGTGGTGAACTCACGACGCAGTATTCCACGCCCATTATTGGCATCAACGAACTTCATCCCGAACGTCTGCGACCCCTGCTCGTCTCGAAAGCCCAGCAAAAACGGGCTGCAGCCGAACGGCAACTCACACTGCAATTCGACGATGACGAACCGAAGGCAGCGAACAAGGACGGCTAATGTCGCAGTTGCCACAATTTCAGTTCGTTTCCATTTTCATGCAAGTAATTAAAGATGATTGTCTATACGTTTGACCGAACGCTCGACGGATTGCTTTCAGCAGTTTTCGATGCGTATTTCCGTCGTCAGCAGCCAGAAATGCTCGCCGGCGAAGGGGATGCGTTGCCTTTGTTCTGCGATGAGATCTATCGTGTGGAAACGACTGATGAGAAGGCCCGTCGAGTGTGGCAAGGCTTGGAGAAACGGTTGAAGGCTGAAGCCTTGAAACTAATTGCAGTGAGTTGGATGTCGGAAGAGAAAGACCTCCCGACACCGCTTTTCCGATATATCTATAAGGTGTTTCAGGACAAGCAACCGAACGCAAAATCCCGACAGTTGTCGCTTGCAAACATTTCGAAAAAGAATCCGCAGCCTCAGTCTATGGTCGGAAACAATGTTGGAGGTGGATATAATTTTGCTGATGCTGATGTGCTTCATGTCACGAATACGGCGCGGCGCGTGATGCATGAACAACTTCGAATGAAGCAGTTTGTGCGATTCCAGAAGGCGAAGGACGGCACTTATCTCGGAGTCGTCTCACCCGATCATAACGTGTTGCCGCTTGTCATCGACCATTTTCAGGACCGCTTTTGCGACCAGCCTTGGCTCCTCTATGATGCAAAGCGACACTATGGTTATTACTTCGAACCCTCGACTGAAGCAGGCGGCAAAAGCACTCCAGTCAGAATCACGTTCGAAGATGAGGCTTCTGTGCCTTTCTCTTTGCAAAACGGGCAACTCCCTGAAGATCTTCTCAGTGAAAACGATAAACTCTTTCAGGACCTTTGGCGCACCTATTTCAAGGCAATTTGCATTCGAGAACGCATCAATCCTCGCAAGCAACTCAACGATATGCCTCGCCGCTATTGGAAATATATGACCGAGAAACAAGTCTGAATGGAAAAGATAAAGCAAAAGGCGCCCTAAGTACTCACCAAAGATTCTTACACATTACTTGATCTCAGCGTAGGGAGAATGCTCACGAATCTCTAATTCTCAAATTCTTGATAAAAAAAGAATTGCGGGAAGCATCAATTCATTCGAAACAGTTAATTAATACTAAACGATGACGGCAACTTTTGCAAATCACAATCCGAATTGCTTATTTTGCATCCGAAAAGAATAAAAACCCGTTTCGGAAAGAGGGGAATTGGAGGCAACGAGACTTGAAACTCGGGACTTTTGGAACGGCGAATGTCATCACGTTTACTTGTTTGGCTAAGTTGTATCAAAGGTCGACGAAGTCAACTCCAAGCCTGAAACTTGAAACTTCAAACTTGAAACTTGAAACTTCAAACTTGAAACTCGAAACTTGAAACTCGAAACTTATAACTATGCGTCTTTGGGCATTTCTGTTTTTTCTGCTCCCCATCTTTGGGTGCATCTATGTAGGTTGGCATGTGTGGCGACTGCTTCCATTGGCTCCAGTCTGGAAGTCGCTGATTGTGGCTTTGATGGCGTCTTGCTTCGTACTGTTTGTCATGAATTTTGTCATTGGTCTCGACAGAGTTCCACTGACGTTGGCAAAGGTGATGTATGCAGTAGGCAATTCGTCCATATTCATCCTGCTCTACTTGGTGATGCTCTTCCTCTTACTCGATTTCGGAAGACTTGTCCATCTGGTGCCGCCCACATTTCTGAAAAACAGCGTGAGTGGTTCACTCTCGGTTTTGGGCATCATGGTAGCACTTTTCACCTATGCCAATATTCACTACAACAATAAGGTGCGCGTACCGATGGAAGTGAATACCGAAGGCCGTTTGGAACGCCCACTGCGATTGGTCATGATGAGCGATTTGCATTTGGGCTATCATAATAGTAGGGCCGACCTCGCCAAGTGGGTCGATAAAATCAATGCAGAGCAACCCGATTTGGTGCTCGTAGGTGGCGATATTATCGATATTAGTGTCCGACCATTGATAGAAGAGAATATGGCAGAGGAGTTTCGCCGTCTGAAAGCACCCGTCTATGCCTGTCTCGGCAATCACGAATACTACAGTGGTGAACCTCGTGCTCAGCAGTTCTATAAGGACGCGGGAATCCATTTGCTGCGCGATGAAGTCGTGACGTTGCCCGAATTTGGCAATCTCACGATTATTGGCCGTGACGACAGGACGAATGCAGGAAGGAAATCGGTTGCAGAACTAATGAAGAATGTCTCTTCCACCCAGTCCGAAGGGGTAGGGGGAAAGGCTCCCTACACCATTCTTCTCGACCATCAGCCTTATCATCTTGAACGCAGTGAGGCAGCAGGAATCGATTTCCAGTTCAGTGGTCATACCCATTACGGTCAGGTCTGGCCGATTTCCTGGATTGAAGACGCTATGTATGAATGCGCTTACGGTTCGTTGACAAAGGGCAAGACTCACGTCTATGTGACCAGTGGTATTGGCATTTGGGGCGCTAAGTTCCGCATTGGAACTCAGTCGGAATATCTGGTGCTTTCACTGCGTTAAAAGCATCCCAAAATCCGCCGTTTAAAGAAAGGCATCCTTTAGACCTTAGAGAGCATGCCTTTCTACCATACGGAGCATGTCTTTATAGGTATATAAAAGCATCCTTTCTATAGTCTAAAGGCATGCTCTGTATAGTCAAAAGCATTGCTTTGTCGGGTCGAAAGGATTGCTTTGTAAAGTCCAGAGGATTACTCCCTTCCATCGAACAAATGACCGATTGTTTTTTACGGTCTTTTTTTTGTTTATGGAGATTATCTTTTCCGTTTTTTATCGGAATTGAAATAACATTCACCATTCAATATTATAGAACAATCATAAGTGTTTTTAGTTAAAATGTAAGTTTTTAACTAAATTTCCTGCCATATTCGAACAAAATAGATTACCTTTGCAGAACAAACTACAATAACTTAATGATGAAGAAAATTTTTACTGCAATTGTGATGTGCCTGATGGCTCTGGGCGCGAATGCACAGTTTACATCAGCACCTGCTTTTCCGGGTGCTGAAGGTTTCGGACGCTATGTGACTGGTGGACGAGGTGGAAAGATTGTCCATGTAACTAATCTCAACGATTCGGGAACGGGTTCGCTGCGTGCTGCCGTGAATGGCGATACGAAGAAAATCGTCGTGTTCGATGTGGGTGGCGTTATCGCTTTGAATAGCGACCTTACCATTGGAGCGAACACCACGATTCTTGGTCAGACGGCACCAAGTCCAGGCATCACCGTACGCTACTATACCGTTCGTCCCGGCGAAAACAACATCATCCGTTTCATGCGATTCCGTCGTGGTCAGGAACGGGATGTCAATGATGGTGGCGATGCCATGTGGCAGCGCTATAAGACGGGAATCATCATCGACCACTGCTCCTTCTCGTGGAGTATCGACGAGGTTGCTTCGTTCTACGACAACAATAACTTCACGTTGCAGTGGAGCACGCTTGGCGAAAGTCTGAATAACACGGGTCACACCAAGGATGCTCACGGCTATGGAGGCATCTGGGGCGGTAAACTGGCTTCGTTCCACCACAATCTGCTTCTGCACGTGATGAATCGCTCTCCGCGTTTCAATGGTGCCCGCTATAACTGGGACGGATATACCAGCAACAAACTCTACAGCACCTACAAGTGGGAGAACTCGCTTCAGGCAGAGAATGTGGATTTCCGCAACTGCGTTATGTATAACTGGGGTACAGGAAACGGCTGTTACGGTGGTCCTGGCGGTGGTCAGATTAAT
Organism: Prevotella sp.; assembly: GCA_024697645.1. GTDB lineage: Bacteria > Bacteroidota > Bacteroidia > Bacteroidales > Bacteroidaceae > Prevotella. The sequence continues at coordinate 15,475 of JAILFH010000084.1, read as the reverse complement.
ATCGTAAACAACTACTACAAGGCAGGTCCCTCTACTTCGAACAAGACGCGAGTGACTCAGATTTCGGTTTCAGAATCGGGCAATAGTGGCGGCAATACGACTTATGCCGGAATGACCAGCCGCTATTATATCAATGGTAACTATGTGACTGCGGCAAGCAATCCTGCCAACTACGACTGGAGTGGTGTGAAGTACGACCTCACTTCCTACAAACTGAATGGCGAATATTACACTCCGGATACAAAGAACTATTACGGTAGCGATGTGGAACATGCCACGATTAATGGCGTTTCGTGCGTGAAGATTAAGATGGACGAGCCCTCTGTCTATGGCGATGTGACGACTCATTCGGCTACTACGGCTTTCGACAAGGTGCTCGACCACGCAGGTTCTTCGCTCTTCCGCGATGATGTGGACGCACGCTATGCTAAGGAGACGAAGATGGGAACCACAACCTATACGGGAAGTGTGACGGCGAAGCCTGGTATCATCGACCTTGTCAGCGATGCTAATGGTTATACCGAAGCCAATTTCGGTACGGGCAGTCGTGAGGATGATTTCGATTCTGACAACGACGGAATGGCTGACGCCTGGGAAACGGCAAATGGTTTGAATCCCAATGATGCTTCGGATGCCCGTACTTACACGCTCGATTCGAAGGGCTACTACACCAATCTGGAAGTTTATGCCAATAATCTCGTGGAGAGCATCGTGAAGGAAGAAAGGGCCGATGCTGCCGAGACGTTCGAGGAGTACTATCCTGAAGTCACTTATGTGGACGTGAATCCTGATGACGGAGACGACGATGATGACGACGATAGTGGCGTAACAACTGGCACGGAGACGACTCCAAGATCGACTGACACGACTAAGGACACCGATTTCTCGGGCTTGTGCTATACGATTGACGGTTCAAGTATTGCGGGCTATGGAAACAGCAATATGGCACTGAAGATTCGCACGAAGCAAAGCACCGTAATCTCCGTTAATGAGAACTATACCATTACGGGAATGACGGTTACGGGAGCCGATAATGGTACTGATGCCGACGTGACGATTGAAGGCGTATTTATTGATGGAAGCACGGAGAATCTGCTGGCTGAGCCTGTGGTATTCCCGAAGGACAAGAGCGTGAACAGTTTCAGCGTCTCGGGATTCGCAGCAACTCAGAACATTACGATTACTTATGCTTCGGGCAGCGCCTCGCAAGTCAATCTGACCTTCACCTTCACTTACGAGTATAAGGTTCAGAAACTGACTTATGTGGGCAAGACGGTAACTAATGGCCGAAGTGGTACGGTCACTTTGATTTTCAACAATCCGATGACCGATTCCAATTCTCCGAAGGCAACGCTTAACGGGCAGACCCTTGCGGGAGTTGCTGAAGGCACAACGGTCAAGTTTGCCTATTCGGGCCTCGATTATGGTCAGACCTATACGTTCGCCGTTCCTGCAAATACGCTTCAGGACGAGGCGGGCAACAAGTATGCTTCTGAAATCAGTTTCGATATTACGACTGCTGTGCGTACCCCAGTTGCCAAGAAGAAGTTCGACTTCGTGGTCGGAAAGGATGGTGATGCTGATGCCGCCCTTGCTGCTGCAAATGCTTATAGCGGTTCGGAGCGTTATCTTATCTTCGTTCCCGATGGAACCTACCAACTTGCTGGAAATCAGACGATAACGCTTGGTTCTGACAAGGATGCACTTACTGGAACTGACGGCAGCACCGTTGAGCCAGGTTCAACATTCACCAATGCGATGACTTGGCTGAAGAAGTCAAATGTCTCCATCATCGGTCAGAGTGAGGATAAGACGATTCTGACGAATACGCCTCTCTATCCGGGCATTTCCTATACGTCTACTTTGGAGATTCGCAAGGGATATACTGATAACTATCTACAGGATCTCACGTTGAAGAACAACTATGCCGACGGTGCCCATAACAAGGGCGTAGCAGTTGCTTTCTACGATCGTGGAACCAACACAATCCTTAAGAATGTCAAGTGCTGGTCGAATCAGGATACATACACGTCACAGGCTACGCGCTGCTACTATGAGAATGCGACATTTGCTGGTACCGTTGACTTCATCTGTGGTTCGGGTGATGTTTGGTTTGAGGCTTGCAACTTGGTCATCAACGACCGTTCTGGAAACGTAATCACTGCTCCTCGCACGGATGCTTCCGAAAAGTGGGGCTATGTGTTCAATGGTTGCACTATCTCTTTGGCTGATGGTGCTACGGCCGCCAAGGACGGCAACTGGAATCTGGGTCGTCCCTGGAATAATTCGCCTGCTGCGACTTATCTTTACACGAAGATGAACACCACTCCAAGTTCTGCGGGATGGACTAAGATGACTGATGACTGTGTGCTTCGCTTCCACGAATATGGTTCGATGAATAGTGCGGGAAGTGCTATCAGTCTCAGTGGACGCAGCATTGCGGCTTGTAATGGTGCAGATAGTTCCGATGATCCAGTTCTGACGGCAGAGCAGGCGGCAACCTATACGATTGCGAACGCTGTTGGCAATGACGGGACATGGGATCCTGCTTCGCTTACGGCTCAGGAGACTGTGGAGAATCTGCAGGCGTCGATAGGCAAACTCACCTGGGATGCTAACGACTATGCAATTTGCTGGGTAGTGTTCAAGGATGGTGTCTATTTCGACAATGTTCTCACAAACTCCATCACGATTACTGACGATGCAACCTATACGGTTCGTGCAGCAAATGAGATGGGTGGACTTGGTGAACCTTCAACTATCGTCTATAATGCCACTGCTATCAAGAATATCTCTGTTGACGATGCCGCAGCCCCCATGTATAATGCTGCAGGCCAGCGAGTAAACTCCTCTTATCGTGGTATTGTTATTATGAATGGCAAGAAGTTCATGCAGAAATAACTCCTGCCTTCTTCGACACTTCACTATTCAAAATATAGAGGCCGACTCATCTACTTGAGTCGGCCTCTATGTATATATAAATGTGTTGAATGTGATTTCTGTGAATTTGATATTTGGAGTTCTGAAACTTATTTCGTAATCTGCCAGGAGAGGCCGAACATGAGGTTATGGTAGCGATTTGGGTGGCTGAGGCTGATGTCTGAACCAAGGTCGAGTTGGAGGCGGGGAGTGAGCATGTAGCCGAGGGAGAGTTCCGACCAGCATTCTGTTCCATCGGAATTGTGGTTGTTGTATTCCTCAAGGCAGAGGAAAAGGCGGTCAGTGAGATCGAAACTGAGGCAGAGCCCATAGAAAGCAGAGGGTTTGCTGTCGTCGCTCCAGATAAGGTCCCCCTCATAACTTAATGCGAGCCGTGGCGTAAGTTGATTCTGGAATGCAAGACCCAGCTGGCAACCCCATTCCTGCGGCAGATAGTGAGAATCGTCACTTCCGGGTATGAGGACATTGGCAAGAAGTGCTACTTCAGGTACGGCTTTCCACCCTTCGAAAAGTTTAACTTTTGTGCCAATGGCAACGTCGCTAAACCCGTTGTAATGGCAGCCCTCGACAGACGAGCAGAGATAATCAGCCTGAAGGCGCAGTTCTGCGTGTTCGGACAGTCCCAGTCGCAATAAAGAATTGTTGATGGTCCAAGTCGTTTCGGCAGGTCCATCAAGTTTGGAGCGCTCCCATGCCACACCTGTTTCCCATTGGAAACGTCCTTTCGGCAGAACATCAACACCCGTTGTTGCTCCAGGTCGGTCAGCAGTGAATCCAACTTCCTCCTGTGCGAAAGCGCAAAGAGGGAGAAGCGCAATCAAAAGAGACAATAATCTATTCATAGGTCAGATATTTGTTTAAGTCTCCCACCAATACGCCAATGTCAGAATTGTGGGATTTGTAATATTGTATTCGATGACAAAGATAACTATTTTTTGTGAATCATGGAATAAATTCAAATGGAAAAATTATAGTTGAAGGTTGAAATACATGCTGATGGACTTAATCTCTCAAAAAAACGATAGTTTGCCATTAGCACTTCATTTGGAAAGTAATAAGTCTTCAGAAAAATGCTCATAAGGTAAAATATTTTTCAGTAGAACCGTACCAATGAAGAATTATTTTTGTATATTTGCAAATGGAAAGTTGATGTTTAACTAAATAATTACTAAAATGAAGAAGTACACTCATGCTTGGTTGGCGTTTATGGCTATGAAGCGCCTTGATCAGGCTACATTGCCTGAGGTTGAAGGCAGCGGAAAATCGGAGGTGCAGGTGGCGAAGTTTGCCAAAAGTCTTGTGCGCTGGTTCAAGAACTATCGTGATTTTGTTGTGCAAGGTGCTTGGTATCCCGATGAGGTATTTGCCGATCAGGGACAAAGCCATGGTGTGAAGTATGAGCCTGATGAAATCAGCGAGGAAACACGCTTGTTCAAGGTGCTGCCAGAAACGATGGAGATACGAAATCTGATGATGGAGGAGTCGGGGCTCTATGAAAAGCCTTTCACCATTGTGAAAGGTAATCTCTGCGACCGTTGTGACGCAATGGCACACACAATCGTTGATAATTTCAAGATTCAGTATCGCGAAGAGAAGGGCAATCCCATTTCCCCTTCATCGACTCATATGGCAATGAGGTTCTTCATCATGAGTCATTATATTGCCGATGCTCATATGCCTTTGCATTGTGATGCCCGTTCGCTCAGTACGATTCATGCAGCCATCGAAAAGCAATGGGAGAGTGGAGTGGAGAAGTCCTATAAAATAGACAGTGACAATAACCGCTTCTTCTATGATCCAGATGGTTATCCCTTGAAGACGGAGAAGATAACAAGTCTGATGTCGAATGTAGAGGAGAAGATTCTATCTCGCCCATTTGTCTATAACTGGGGAAACAGCGAATACAGCACCTGGGATTACATGAGTGCTGTAACGGAATATTCCTACCTATTGGCTTATGAGATGATTCCAAAGGATTCTGAGGACATGGGTTGGAAAGAATACAAAGCAACACCAGCAGCAGAGCGTTTTGAGGAGTACAGTTCAAAGTTGATGGCCGATGCTGTGGATTCAATTGCCCGTGCTTGGTTACACGTCTGGATTCGCTATCGCCTTTGGGGACCCGACAAGGGAAAGAAATAACAAGTAAAGAAAATCTTTCAATTCGCACGCTCATCTTCTGTTGGTGAGTGTGCGTTTGTTTCTTTTTTTCATAATTTCTTTAATCGAGTTATTGCTTTTTCCATGAGAAAATTGTATATTTGCAATTTGAATAAATCTATTAACCCGAATGATGTTTGTTGTATGATGAAGATGAAGAATTACCTATCTGGTATTTTGCTCCTGATGGCCGTGATTGCATTGCAGTCGTGTAGTCAGAAGAACTACCCAGTGGCTGCCAATCAGGCTCAGAAAGTGGTGGCAGCCTTGCACGATCCTGCTTCTAAATATGTGGTAGTAGTGGCTCATCGGGGCGATTGGCGCAACTATCCCGAGAACTCATTGCCTGCCATTGAGTCAGTGATTCGGATGGGCGTGGACGTGATGGAACTCGACCTGAAAATGACGAAAGATAGTGTTCTGGTGCTTTGCCACGATGGAACGATTGATCGTACGACAACGGGAAGTGGCGCCGTGAAAGACTTCACCTATGCGGAGTTGCAGAAGTTTGATTTGAAGCGTGGGCATGGTATCGGAAAACCTGGGGTGAAGATGCCAACGCTGCGACAGGCTTTGGAACTTTGTCGCGACCGAATTGTTGTGAATGTGGATCAGGGCTATGACTATTACGACCAAGTTCTTGCGATTACTGAAGAGTTGGGAATGACCGATCAAGTTCTTATTAAGAGCGGAAGACCGCGTGCAGAAGTAGAAGCAAAACTGGCCCAATATCCTCGGAATATGATGTATATGCCTGTGGTAAGCATTTCCGACCAAAGCGATATGACTCTGTTCAATGGCTATGCTGATGCACCTCAGCCTCCATTGGCGTTTGAACTTTGTTTTGGTAAGTTGAACGAAAAGGTTCGTGCGGCGGCGAAGAAGGCGCTGCAGGTAAATTCCAAAGTTTGGGTGAATACAATCTGGGGTTCGCTTTGTGGTGAATACGATGATGACCGGGCATTTGAAAGCGCGAATCCTGATGAGATTTACGCCCCGATTCTGAACCTTGGAACGTCAATCATTCAGACCGACCGCCCCGAATTCCTCATTAAATATTTGGAAAAGAAAGGGAGAAGAAAGTTTTGAAACGATAAAGGGATTGAGAGAAGGAAGTTTTGAAACGATAAAGGGATTGAGAGAAGGAAGTTTTGAAACGATAATGGAGTAAAAAAGCAAATAACGTAAAAAGGTCTCCCAGAACTCTCGTCTTTCAATGATTGATTCTCCACAGTAAATAATTAATCTCGCTATGATATGAAACGATTAACACAATATTTAAAACTGTTGCTTCTACTGATGCTCGTGTCGTGTGGAACAATGCGGCCAGAGTTGTACGACTTGCGATGCGAAGGTTTGCAGGAACCACTTGGCATTGATAATGGCAAGCCAACTTTCAGTTGGAAGATTCGTTCTGAAAAACCAATGCGACAAGCAAGATTTGAGGTTCAGATGGCTGATGGTGAAGGTCGTGTTGAGAGTTTCAAAGGTACAGGTGAGAGCAATCGTCTTCAATGGAATAAGCCATTATCTTCGCGCTCGCAAGGTTGGTGGCGCGTTCGCATTTGGTCGGATGAAGGCAAGGCCTCACGATGGAGCGAACAGCAGCGATTTGGCGTGGGAATTCTCAAAGGCGACTCTCTGCACGGAGATTATATCGGTGCAGTTCCCGGCGAAGGTCGTTCGTCGTTGTTGCGCAAGGAGTTTGATGTTTCAGAAGTGGGCAAGATAGCGTTGCTTCACGTGAATTCACTGGGTTACCACGAAGTTTATCTCAACGGAAAGCGAGTTTCGGAGGATGTTTTGACGCCAGCAGTGTCGCAAATGAATAAACGCACGCTCATCGTAACCTATGATGTGACTTCACTTATTAAAAAAGGTAGAAACGAACTGATTATTAGGTTGGGCTCGGGCTGGTATAAGCCCACTACGTTTGATGCAAAATATGAGAGTCCCTTGGTGAAGGCCGAATTAGACGCTTTGACCACCAAAGGCGCAGTTCCATTGGTTTGGACCGATTCTTCATGGGAAGGAACTTGGAGCGGTTACGTGGATTTAGGTTCTTGGCGCCCGATGCAATTTGGTGGTGAGCGTATTGACGCGAGGGTCTTGAAAGAGACAAAGATTGATGGGCAAGAGGCAAAGATTGATGGGCAAGCGACGAAGGAAAACGCTTCGTCAACTGAATCTGCAGGGCAGCAGGCTCCAACTTGGTCTCCCGTCGATGTCGTTACTGTCCAGAATATCGTTGCATCACCACAGATGTGCGAACCCTGTCGTGTTCAGGAAACGCTGAAACCTATAAGTATCAAAGCCGATGGGGAAGGCCGTTGGCTCGTGGATTTTGGCCGTATCGTGAACGGATTGTTTGAGATAACACTTCCTCAACTGCCTGCAGGACATGTGACAAAAGCATCATTCGGCGATTTCCGCGCTGATAACGGTTGGCTTGATGTGATGGGCTTCGATGAATATGTTTCTTCGGGCGATGCCGAGGGCGACCATTTCGTCAATCGTTTCAATCATCATGTCTTCCGTTATGTCCTGCTTGAGAATCTTTCCGAAGCACCTGTTGCGGACAATGTGAACGCAATGCGCATTCGTACCGATTTCCAGCCTACTGCGACTTTCGAGTCTTCAGACGAAGAACTCAACAAGATTCACGATATGGTGGCATACACGCTTGACAATCTTGCGTTCAATGGCTATATGGTCGATTGTGCCAGCATTGAGCGTCTTGGGTATGGTGGCGACGGAAATGCTTCCACCCAGACTCTTCAGACGCTTTTTGCCACTTCGCCACTCTATATGAACTGGCTGCAGGCGTGGGTTGATGCCCAGCAGGAAGATGGTGGACTTCCCCACACGGCACCTTGTCCATATCTGGCTGGAGGTGGCCCTTATTGGTGCAGTTTCATCGTTCAGGCTCCTTGGCGTACTTATATGAACTACGGCGACGAGCGACTTCTTGAGCGCTGTTATCCCGCCATGAAGCGTTGGATAGGATATGTCGACGCTTACACGGTTGACGGATTGCTGAAGCGTTGGCCCGACACAAATTATCGTCAATGGTATCTCGGCGACTGGGCTGCACCAATGGGTGTCAATGTTCAGAATCAGGAATCGGTTGATTTGGTCAACAATTGTGCTTTGTGTCAAGTCTATCAGGATTTGAAAGGCACAGCCCTCGCGTTGGGTCTTGAGAAAGACGCGGCCGACTATCAGCATCGCTATAATGCTCTGAAGCAACGAATCAATGAAAAACTCTATCATCCAGCAGATACCACTTACGCATCAGGTAGCCAGATTGATATGGCTTATCCGCTGCTTGTCGGAATCGTTCCGGAATCGTTAGAGCCTCTCGTGAGCAATAAACTGACGTCCAAGAACGACCGTCTGCGCACGGGACTCGTCGGAATTCCTGTCGTTACGGAATGGGCGACTCAGGCGGGCAAGTGCAACTGGATGTACAAGATGCTGAAGCAGCACGGCTACCCGGGCTATCTCTATATGCTCGACCAAGGCGCAACTGCCACTTGGGAACATTGGCATGGGGAGCGCAGCCGTATGCACAATTGTTTCAACGGCATAGGAAGTTGGTTCTATCAGGCGCTTGGAGGCATCATTGCTGATGAGCCGGGCTATCGCCATGTGCGCATAGTTCCACAAGTGCCTGAAGGATTGGAGTGGGTTCACGTCACGCAGGAAACACCCTACGGCACGATTGTCGTGCGTCGGGAGGGAACACAATTACACGTAGAACTGCCTATTGGCGTAACGGCTACGATCAAAGGGCGTGAATACACCTGTGGCATCTACGATATGAATATTTGAAAACAATAAATACAAGAAGATGAGGCTGAAAACAATCATTTTACTACTGACGCTGACATTGTCGGCTGCGGCACAGGATTTGCAGCGCAATTTCCTGAATCCGCCGCAAGAGGCACGCCCGCGGGTATGGTGGCATTGGATGGACGGCAATATCACCCGCGACGGTATTCGCAAGGATCTGGAATGGATGAATCGTGTGGGCATCGGAGGTTTCCACTGTTTCGAGGCTGGACTTGGGTTGCCGCCAATCGTTGAGAATCGCCTCGTCTATATGTCGCCCGAATGGCAGGATCACTTCCGCTATGCAGTCAATATGGCCGATTCGATGGGTATGGAAGTGGCGATTGCCAGTTGCCCGGGTTGGAGTAATACAGGAGGTCCCTGGGTCAAACCCGAACAGGCCATGAAGCGACTGGTGTGGACAGAGAAGCGCATTCGCGGTGGCAAGCGTATTCAGGTGCAGTTGGATGAACCTCTAAAAGAGCGTTGGTACAAGGACATCTCCGTATTGGCAGTTCGGGTGAAAAAGACCGATAAGACAATGGATGAGATGGGTGCAATCGCTTCGATGAGCGCTGAAGGTGAAGAGCCTTTCTGGGTGCAATACGAACTGAAGAAACCGCAGACCGTCAAGGCCCTGAGCATCGTTGACGGAAACTATCGGGGCATCTGGGCAGCATTGAAATCGCCCGTCACGAAGTACCTTGAGGTAAGTGATGATGGTCAGACGTTTTGCCGCGTTTGTGGAATCCCTCATGGGAGCATCTCCCTGTTGACGACGGAAATACCGCCAACCAAGGCTCGATTCTTCCGAATCGTTTTCGACAGGAAACCTCCTCGCACCCCCGAATGGCAACTCTTTACCGTTTCGAAGATTAATCATGCGGAAGAGAAAGCCGGCTATGCCTCGCCTGTCGATATGATGGAATATGAAACCACAGCCACTCAGGATGAAACGATTGGTCTGAGCGACATTGTTGACGTGACTCCATTCATGGACTCCGACGGCCATTTCGCTTGGAAAGCACCGAAGGGCAACTGGCGAATCATCCGTTTTGGCTATACGCTGACGGGTAAGGAGAATCATCCTGCCTCGAAGGAGGCGACGGGACTTGAGGTGACCAAACTCGATAAGGATGCTTTTACCTCCTTCCTCGAATACTATCTGGACACTTACAAGCAAGCCACACAAGGACTGATGGGGGAGCGAGGGCTTCACTATCTGCTCATCGACAGTTACGAGGCGGGTTGGGAAACCTGGACCCCGCGAATGGCTGAGGAGTTCCAGAAGCGGCGAGGCTACAGTCTGCTCCCATGGATGCCTGTGCTTACGGGTCAGATTGTTGAGAGCGCAGCACAAAGTGAGGAGTTTCTCTTTGATTGGCGCACCACGATTGGCGAACTCATTGAAGAATGCATGTATGAGAATGCTGCCCGCATTGCCCGTAAATATGGGCTTGAGACCTATTTCGAATCACATGAAAACGGTCGTCTTTACCTCGTAGATGGAATGTCGGCAAAGAGCAAGGCTGATATTCCGATGGCAGCCATGTGGGCGGTGACGCCAGGTGAGAAGGCCATGAGTTCTAATGAGTTGATGGCTCAATGCGACATTCGTGAGTCGGCTTCGGTGGCTCATCTCTATGGCCGAAAATATGTGGCTTGTGAGTCAATGACCGTATCGGGTGATGTGAGTGGTGCCTATCAATTTTACCCAGGCAATCTGAAACCTACAGCAGATCTTGAGATGGCGAGCGGCGTCAATCGCTTTGTGATTCATGAGAGTGCCCATCAGCCACTTGACGACAAGCGCCCGGGACTTGGACTGATGCAATATGGTCAGTGGTTCAATCGCCACGAGACTTGGGCTGAGCAGGCCCGTGCTTGGACAGACTATCTCGCCCGTAGTAGTTATTTGTTGCAGCAAGGACAAAATGTTGCCGACATTCTTTATTATTATGGTGAAGACGATGTGGTGACGAATATGTTTGCACACCAGCATCCGCTGATTCCTGCTGGTTTCAACTTTGATTATCTCAACAAGGAATCGTTGCTCGAACTCATCAGTTTCGATGGTCAGTATTTTGTAACACCAGCAGGGGCTCGCTATCGGGTGCTTGTTCTCAGCGATAAGTGTCGCCACATGTGCGAGGCTGTGCAGCAGAAACTCTCTTCCCTGCGTCAGCAAGGAGGACCAATCATTAAAGAGAGTTTGCAGCCAATGGCCGACGCGCTGAAGAATCTCTCCCCGGATATTTCCGCAACCGATATGCGAGATTTATACTATGTCCATCGTTCAACGGATGAAGGCGAAATCTACTGGCTCAACAATCGTCGCGACGAGCCAAGAACAATCGATGTCTGTTTCCGCGTTAGTGGATTGAAACCGATGCTCTGGCGTGCTGAAACGGGTCAGATGGAGGAAGTTGGTTATGAGATTCGTGATGGCAAGACCAGCGTCCATCTCGAATTGCTTCCCTATGATGCAGTGTTCGTGGTGTTTAGCGAAAAGGCTGAAGCAACGAAGGTTGAATTGCCCAAACCCAAGGAAGTCTTGTTGAAGACAATCGATACTCCTTGGACGGTGCAGTTCGATGAAGAGTGGGGTGGACCTAAAGAGACGACGTTCAATCATCTGATTTCATATACTGACTCCGACGACAAGGGCATTCGCTATTATTCGGGAACGGCTGTTTACAAGAATACGCTTCAACTCTCGAAGGAGGAATTGCAGCAAGGACGACTTGTGCTCGATTTAGGCGAAGTAGGGTGTATGGCTCAAGTCTTCGTCAATGGCAAGGAGATGGGAACGCTTTGGAAGGCTCCCTATAAGATTGATATTACAGAAGCGCTCGTGAGTGGAGATAATCAACTCGAGATACATGTCATCAACCAATGGGTAAACCGAATCATTGGAGATCGTCAGCCTGATTGCGAGCATCCGTATACCTATACCCCTCGCCAGTTCTATCGTGCCGACTCACCCCTCCTCCCTGCAGGTTTGATGGGACCGGTGAGAATTACCAAGGTAACAAAGTAACAAGGTAACAAAGTAACATTCGAGGTGAGTTCCGCCGTTGGCGGCCGTTAGAAAACAGAAGAAAACATAATAAAACATAAGAAAACATTTGGCGCTTTGCGCCAGGTATTACGCTAACGCGACATAAAAAACGCTGATCAAACGAGGTCGAGAACCTTGCAAGTCTCACCCACGCATTCCCCTCCTCCGGGGAGGAGGGGTGGAGTTGAGCAAAGCGAAACGGGGGTGGTAGCGGTGTATTCAAAAAAGCGGGCTGAAGGTCTAGGCAAGGCGAAGAATGATTATCTTTGACGACGCCTAAGTGGTGCAGTTCTCGACTCCTGCAAGACTGGCCAAGCCCAAGTCGATGCAGAAGACGCTAAGAACAAAGGGGGTAGAACGAGATTATAGCCCAGGGCACGCCCTGGGTAGCGAAGAGTAGGGGACACGTCGCCCTGTAAGGGCAAAAGATTTATTATTTCAAGAATTAGCGAATTGAGCACTCCCCAATGGGGAAGCGGCAGACTCCGAACTTGTTCACCTGAGCACCACCGGAGCGCAAGAAGCCAAAGGGATTTCACCGCTACCACCCCTCGCTTCGCTCCACCCCTCCTCCCCGGAGGAGGGGAATACGAGGAAGCCGTCTGCAGCGTGCTAATCTGTGAAATCGAAAAATCTGTGTTCATCTGTGTAATCTGTGGGCAAAAAAAAATAGTGATAAATGAGTAATGAGTAATGAGAAATTCGTGGCAGCGACATTCAGCAGTGAGGCGCGATATAGAGCGCCGAAAGTTGTCTAAGGTTGTAAGGGTTGTCTTCGAAATAAATCTATTAGTCTTCGGAATCCCCTTCGGCTTATGCCGCTTCCCCGATTAACGGCCAACGCTCAAACCTCGCTCCTCGTTCCTCGAAAAAAATAATCATCTAATCTCAAAATAACAACAACAATGAAGAAAATTCGATTTATCCTTTTGGCTTTAGCCGCACTGGTGTTTGCGCCTTGTTCGGCTGCACCGATGCCATCAGATGCGCTGAAACTCAGCAGCCCGGGTGGCAAGTTACAAATGCAATTCGCCGTTGTAGAGGGTGTTCCTCAGTATCAACTCTCTCGTGGCGAGCAACCCGTCATTCTGCCTTCGCGGCTTGGTTTCGAACTCATGGGCGACATCAATCTCAAAGGTGGTTTCGTCTTGAATGACTCCCAGACTTCGACTTTCGATGAGACCTGGGAACCCGTCTGGGGTGAGGAAGCCAGCATCCGCAACCACTACAACGAACTTTTGGTGAAACTCGAGCAGCCTGCTGCAGAACAAGGCAAGAAGTCGGCTTTCATGCATATTCGCTTCCGTCTCTACGACGATGGTCTCGGTTTCCGCTATGAGTTCCCGATGGAGAATTCACTGACCTATTTCATGATCAAGGAAGAACTCTCCGAGTTTGCTCTCACAGGTGACCATACTGCCTGGTGGATTCCTGGTGACTATTCTACGCAGGAGTACAATCCTACCGAGTCGAAACTCTCTGAGGTGCGCTATCTCTCCGCTGAGCCCCGCAAGCGTTGCGGTTGGCCTAATCAAGGCTTCTCGCCCACGGGTGTCCAGACCGCCCTTCAGATGAAGACGGCCGAGGGTCTCTACATCAACATTCATGAGGCTGCCGTACTTGATTATCCCACAACCAATCTCAATCTTGATGACAAGAATTTCGTACTTAGCACTTGGCTCACCCCTGATGCTGAGGGCGTGAAAGGCCGCATGCAGGCTCCTTGCAAGACCCCCTGGCGTTCCATCATGGTTTGTGGCAGCGCTACTGAGGCATTGGCTTCGCGACTGGTGCTGAATCTCAATGATCCCTGCGTGCTCGACGATACATCGTGGATTCATCCGGTGAAGTACATGGGCGTCTGGTGGGAGATGATCACGGGCAAGACCGACTGGAGTTACACCAACGACTATCCTTCTGTTCAGTTGGGCAAGACCGACTATGCCCACTCGAAGCCGCACGGACGTCATGGAGCAAACAACGAAAACGTAAAGCGCTACATCGATTTTGCTTCTGCTAATGGATTTGATGCGATTCTCATCGAGGGTTGGAACGAAGGATGGGAAGACTGGTACGGTCATCAGAAAGACTTCGTGTTCGATTTCATCACACCTTATCCCGACTTCGACCTGCCCGAACTCAATCGCTATGCTCATCAGCACGGCATTCGACTCATCATGCACCACGAAACGTCTTCGTCGACGCTTAACTATGAGCGCTGGATGGAGAAGGCTTACAACCTCATGAACCAATATGGCTATAATGCCGTGAAGAGTGGATATGTGGGAAAGATTATTCCTTACGGCGACTATCATTACAGTCAGCCCACCATCAATCACTATCATTATGCCATTACTGAGGCAGCCCGCCATCACATCATGGTGAATGGCCACGAGGCCGTTCGTCCGACAGGCCTCTATCGCACTTGGCCCAACATGATTGGCAACGAGAGCGCTATGGGTACTGAGTTCCGCGGAACCATTCAGCCCGGTCATACGACCATCTTCCCGTTCACCCGTCTGCAGGGAGGCCCGATGGACTACACGCCTGGTATCTTCGAGACCGATATGTCGATAACGGCACCTGGAACAACGGGTCACATGAACCATACTATCTGCAATCAACTGGGTCTCTACGTCACGTTCTATTCTCCACTGCAGATGGCTGCCGACCTTCCTGAGAACTATGCGCGTTTCATGGATGCATTCCAGTTCATCAAGGATGTGGCCGTCGACTGGGATCGTTCGCTCTATCTTCAGGCTGAACCCGGTGCCTACATCATCACTGCTCGCCATCCGAAACTCTCTACGCTGAACAAGTCGGCAGAAAGCACTGCCACGCTATCTGACGCCAAGAAGGATATGGTGACCAATGCTGCCCGCTTCGTTTATGCATTGCCCGATGATGCTACGGCTGCCGATCTGGCAAATGCCAAAGCCCGTGACGTGTGGTATGTGGGTGGAATCACCGACGAACATGCCCGCGACGTGAAGGTGAAACTCGACTTCCTGAAGCCCGGCGTTTCTTACGAAGCCACCATCTATGCTGATGCGCCCGATGCAGACTACGAGACGAATTCGCAGGCTTACACCATCACGCGCAAGAAAGTTACTTCGAAGACCACACTGAAACTTCGTATGGCTCGTGCTGGTGGCTTTGCTGTTTCGCTGCGTTCCTTGAAGTAAATCATTTTCAGTCATAGGCAACAAGAGTTCTGCCCTTGTGCAAATCATAAATCTAAGGCACACTCATCTCCTTCAGGTGAGTGTGTCTTTTGTTTAGGTGAGTGTGTCTTTTGTTTCAGAGTCACTCTATCACTACTTCCAATTATCTAAATCTTACGTGAGTTCGACGAAATAATATATGAAATAATTGTCTGATTATTAGGAAATTAGCGATATTTTTAGTAACTTTGTAGTACCACCCATAAAGTCAAACTAAAAGATATCGCTAATGTTTACCGAGGACAAAATTACTGAA
>JAILFH010000073.1 GCA_024697645.1 Prevotella sp. | reverse complement strand
TCGTAAACAAACTTAAGAGAGCCGCGGCCTGTGAAGGGTCGCGGCTCTCTTGTGGTTTGTAGCAAAGGCATAAAGGGGAGAAAAAGGAAGAAAAGGGGAGAAAAGGGACGTATGTTTAGCAGCCAAATGTAGGGGCAGGCCCCCGTGTCTGCCCGCGTATTTGAGGTGTATGGGAGTACGGGTTGTTCGTTATTGTTCAGGCAGACACGGGGGTCTGCCCCTACAATCAGCAGGCAGGACTATCGTCCCTTTTCTACCCTTTCACTCCCCTTTATACCCTTCTACAACCTTTATTGTTGCTTCAGCAACTTCAGCTCATGCTTCGGGCGCAGGGCATCGCTGGTCTTTTCGGTGTACTGACCTACCTTCACGGCTACCGTGTTTCGGATGTCGCGGCTCGAGGCACCGATGCTGAACGTATAGGAACCGCCTTCCGTAAGCCACTGACTGTTGGCCTCGTCGTAACTTGCAAGGTCGCGACGTGCCAGTTCCATCGTGAGCGTCTGGCTCTCGCCTGGCTTCAGTTCGCGAGTCTTGGCGAATGCCTTCAGTTCCTGTGCGGGTTTTTCGAGTTTTCCTTGTGGAGCCGTAACATAGACTTGTGCCACTTCCTTACCGCTCACCTTACCTGTGTTCTTCACCGTCACACTCACGCTGATGCGATCGCCATTCACCTTCACGCTGGGCTTCGAGTAGTCGAATGTGGTATAACTCAAACCATAGCCGAAGGGGTAGGCGACGTCTTTCTTGAACGTGTCGAAATAGCGATAGCCCACGTAGATGTCCTCGTCGTGGTTGCTGACGCGGTTCCGTCCGGGATAGTTTCGAGAAGAATAGTGATCATAGCCGTCGATGGGCCAGGTCATCGTGAGTTTACCCGATGGACAGACCTTTCCGGTCAGGATGTCAACTACGGAGTTACCAGCCTCTTCGCCCGGCTGCCATGCGCAGAGAATGGCATCGGGCAATTCGCGCCACGATGCGGTCTCGATCACTGAGCCGCTGTTGATAACTACCACTACGGGCTTGTCCTGAGCGTGGAACACCTCACAGACATTCTTGATGAGTGCGCGCTCGTCGTCATTGAGATTGAATTCGGTCTCCATATTGCGGTCGCCGCCCTCGCCAGCCTGTCTGCCGATGGTGATGATGGCTGCTTCGGCATTTCTTACGTCATTGTTGATGAGTCTTCTGCTCACCTCCATCTCGGGATACTTCTGTTCGCCCCAAGCGCCTTGCATGAACCATTCACCTCGCATATTCTCAGCATTGTATTTCACGCTTGCGAATTCCAAATATTTCTGATAGACCTCGGTCAGCATCTTGGTGGTACTGATGCCAGCGTTCTTCAGACCTTCTACCATATCGACTACATAGGGTGTGTGTACACATCCCGAGCCTGTGCCGCCCGAGAGAAAATGGTAACTGCTCACGCCGAAGAGTGCAACGTTCTTCAGGTCTTTCAGGGGGAGCGTCTTTCCTTCAGCCTTTGCTCCGCTGGGCAGGTTGCCGTTCTTCAGCAGGACGATTCCCTCGTTGGCAGATTGTCTGGTGATTTGGGCATGAGCCTTTAGGTCGGGCTTGTTCGTGGCGGGATAGTGGCGGAAACTGGGCGTTTTCACGATGTATTCCAGCATTCTGCGAACGTTGCGGTCGACGTAGGCAATGTCGAGTGTGCCGTTCTCCACTCCTTCTACAATCTGTTCGGCCTGTCGCTTCTGTCCGGGTTCCATCAGGTCGTTACCGGCTATCACTTCGTCGATGGTGCGCAGTCCGTCGCGAATGCCAATCCAGTCGGTCATCACGATGCCCTTGTAGCCCCAGTCGTCACGGAGAATCTTTGTCAGCAAGTCGAGGTTACCCATTGAGTATTGACCATTTATCAGATTGTACGACGACATGATGGTCCAGGGAGCACTCTCGCGTACGGCAATCTCAAAGCCACGCAGATAGAGTTCGCGTGCGGCACGCACTGACAGGCGCTCGTCTGTACTGGTGCGGTCTGTCTCCTGGGAGTTCACGGCGAAGTGCTTGGCCGAGACGCCTGCACCCTGACTCTGTACGCCCTGAATATAGGCGGCAGCAATCTTTCCCGTTAGCAGTGGGTCTTCACTGTAATATTCGAAGTTACGGCCACAGAGTGGACTACGGTGCAGATTCATGCCTGGTGCCAGAATCACGTCGCAGCGATACTCCATCGTCTCGTTGCCGATGGCTTCGCCAACCTTGCGCACCAGATCCTGATTCCACGAAGCAGCCAGACAGGATCCAACAGGGAATCCTGTTGCATAGAAAGTCTCGGTAGTTCCCTCACGTGTGGGATTGATTCTCACGCCTGCAGGTCCGTCGGTGAGCACTGTGGCTGGAATGCCCAGTCTGGGAATAGCCGGTGTGGAACCAGCAGCACCTGGAACGAGGGTGGCGCTGTTGCCTACGACGGCAGTCTCGCCAAAGAAGTCGGTAGCGCTGCCCACGAGCAGTCGGGCTTTCTCCTGCAAGGTCATCGCTTTCAAAACGGCGTCGATGTTGTCGGCGCTAAGTTGTGGTGCTTGTTGTGCCATAGCGTTTGTTGTGATGAGGCTCGCTACGGTGGCGAGCACAATTGTTCTGAAAAATTTCATGATTTCAAAAGGATTTTGTTGCTAGTTATTGTGTCTACAAATATACAAAGAATCATTGCAATCTCCAACTTTTCCGCGAATCAAAAGTTTATTTTCTGACATTTTGTCTTAAATTTGTGACATTATGGCATAGATTCGGCGGTGGCACGAAGGTTGCAAAATATATAGTGAGCGCCGCAAGGAACTCAAAGAGAAATTACAACTGAGTATTAACAACTTACAAATAATAAAAAATGGAGGAAAAAATTATGAGACCAATGATTCACAGAAACGCTTGGATGCCGACAGTTTTCGGCGACTTCTTTGACAACGATTTTATGCCGCGTGCAAATGCTACCGCACCTGCTATCAACGTCATTGAGAATGAAGAAGGTTATACCGTAGAACTTGCTGCTCCGGGCCTGAAGAAGGAGGATTTCAGCGTGAACATCAACGAAGAGGGCAACCTCGTCATCAAGATGGAGAAGAAGCAGGAGCAGAGCCAGGAGGACAAGAAGGCTCACTATCTGCGCCGCGAGTTCAACTACACAAAGTTTGAGCAGACCTTGATTCTGCCGGACGATGTTGAGAAGGCAAAGATTGCTGCCCGCGTAGAGAACGGCGTGCTCACCGTCGATCTGCCTAAGACCGAACAGGCACGCACCAAGGTTGAGCGCCAGATTGAGATTGGATAAGCGCTCGCCTTTCAACCATAAGTTTAAAAAATGAGAATGTAGCCAGTTGGAAACAACTGGCTTTTTTTATTGTTATAGGGTCTCCAAAGACAATCGACTGCCAATTTTAACCAAGAATTAGAGAATTAGAGAATTAGAGAATTTTTCTTGCTACATTGAATTTATAAGAATTGGAGAACCTTGCGTTTGAGTACACCAAGGGCAAGAATGTGAAAATCATAACCCGAAACGTGAAATTGATAACCCTTAGAAACTAATTACTCCCCGCCCTTTACGGGAGGGGCAGGGGGGAGGGTCGTTTTTAGGGCAGGGTCGGGTTGCTTTTTAGGGGCAGGGGGGAGGGTCGTTTTTAGGGCAGGGTCGGGTTGTTTTTTAGGGTGCAGGGGTAGGGTCGTCTTTTAGAGGGGCAGGGTTCGGTTCGCCTATTTTTTCTCTCAGTATTTCCAGTCGCTCTCTCAGATATTTGCGCAGGCCGTCGTCTTCGAGGATTTCGATGTCGTCGGCAAGTCCGATAAGGAATCGTCCGATTCCCACATAACTCGTTACGTCGGTTTCCAATAGCCAGTGGTCAGGGCCATCGGGAGTGAGGAAGGCTGCAGAATGAGGATATTCCTCCAGCAGCAGGTTACTCGATAGACGGCCCATACGAATACGGATGTGGTGGCGTTCCTCACCACTAAAGAGAAAGAGATCTGTGAAGATGGGTTTGTTCATGTACTCGTGGTTCCATATAATATCCTCAATAATCTCTACCGATTTAGCACGTGAGAGTTTGAAAGTCTTGTTTTGGTGAGTTGCCAGTTCGTAGCCCCTCACAGCCCCCAGTTCGCTCATGAACGTAAACGGTTCTATCGTTCGGTCGCTCTGTGTGTTGCTGTGTGGCGACGAATATTTCTTCAGCACCACCACGCGCTTCCTGTTGATGGCCTCCAGAAGCCGACTGGTGTTTCTTGCTGTTCGCTCCTGTCGTTTCTTGTCGGTGATCAGTCCGAGGTCGTAAGCCCGATGAAGTTTGTTGCAAATCGATTCAGTGTATCGGTTACTGGGCTTCACGGTCTCCATAATCTTATAAATGTAGATGGCCTCGTCGTTGGAGAAGTTGATGTTGTGGGCCACCTGCCTGAAAAACGGTGAGTTGAAGTCGAGATAGAATCCTTTGCGCTCCTTCTTGACGTAAAATCCGTAGTCGCGCATTTTCTGAAACGTGTAATAGAGGTTGCGCTGCGTCATCTTGAAGGTTTTGCACAGTTCTTCGATGGTGTGCGTACTACCATCGATGAGTGTCAGGATGATGTCTAGTTGTCGTTCAATTCGGTGCATTTCTTTTCGGTTGGAAGGAAGGTGGATTAAATGTCGAACGGCAGAGAGAGTTCCTCTGTGCCCAATAGGTTGTACGATTTGCGGTGATAGGGCGTGATTCCATGCTGACGAATCGCCTCACGATGCTTGCGGGTGGGATAGCCTTTGTTCGAGAGCCAGTCGTACTGGGGATATTCCTCTGCCAGTTTGTTCATGTAGTCGTCACGATAGGTCTTCGCGAGTATCGACGCCGCAGCAATCGCCAGAAACTTTCCATCGCCTTTCACAATGCATGTATGCGGCAGGTCTTTATATGATTTGAACTTGTTTCCGTCAACGATAACAGCCTCAGGCCTCACCTTCAGTTGGTCCAGCGCGCGGTGCATAGCCAGGATAGAAGCGTTCAAGATGTTTATCTTGTCGATTTCCTCCGGCGTCACGATGCCCACAGCCCATGCCACAGCGTCGCGCTCAATTTGCTCTCGCAGTTGATAGCGCCTCTTTTCGGAGAGTTGTTTCGAATCGTTCAGGTCGGCGTTTTCGTAGTCGGGTGGCAGAATCACTGCCGCCGCATACACACTCCCCGCCAGACATCCTCTACCGGCCTCGTCACAGCCTGCTTCAACTTTTCCTTCGTAATAATGACTCTTCAGCATGATTTGAACTTCGCTTTACGGTTTAAATTCTTGTGCAAAAATAACTATTTTCAAGTCAACCTCCAAGTGTTTGGAAAACAAAAATCGCAGAAAGGTTAAAAAGTCTTAACGGATTCCGATTTTAACACATGAAGTTGATTTTTGAAATTTAATTTCACAAAACGAGGCTAATTTTGCACCCAGAAACAAGAAACAAACATGTTTAATCGATAAATAACAAAAGAAATATGAATAAGGAAATGACAATTCGTACCAACGTGAGCAAGCCTAATTTTGTTCAAATGGCCGCCAAGGCAGTGAGAATGCCAGTAGAAATGCTTTGCAAGTACTATTCAGACGTACTGGAGCGTGAGTTGAATCTTCGTCAGACGTGGTTGCTCATCAATGCGCAACTCGCTTTCACCTTCGCGGTGTTGCCTTTCGAGAGTCCGTTGTTCCTGCGTGCCGCAGCCTGCATCTGGTTCCTACACGCCGTCCTGAAATGTCGTGAGGCGCTAAAGTAACTCCCCCTACGCGTTGTTTCAATTTACAAATGACAAGTCACAAGTTACAAATATGATTTGCCCTGCAGCGAAAACTACAGGGCTATTATGTAATGCTTTTTGAAGCAATCGCACTCAGTTTGTCCATTGAAAAGCCCTGTAACGAAAACTACAGGGCTATTTTGTAATGTTTTTAGAAGCAATCACTTTCAGTTTGTCCATTGAAAGCGAAACCGCAGGGCAAATCATATTTGTAACTTGTAATTTGTAACTTGTAAATTGATTAGAACATTTTCACCACCCGCTTCAGTCCTGCCACCAGTGTGTCTATCTCCTCTTTGGTGTTATACAAGGCGAGCGAGGCGCGGACAGTTCCCTGCACACCGAGTCGTGTCATTAGCGGCTGTGCGCAGTGGTGACCTGTGCGAACGGCGATACCCAGTCGGTCGAGTAGGGTACCGATGTCCAGATGGTGGATATTACCCACATTGAACGATAGCGATGAGCCGCCACCATACAGTTCCAGTCCTTCTATCTGCTTCAGTTGTTCGGCGGCATAGGTGGCCAGTTCCTTCTCGTGGGCGGCAATCTCTTCCATGCCAATGGCATTCAGATAGCCGATTGCAGTGGCCAGACCGTGAGTGGCGATGTAATCGGGAGTGCCTGCTTCAAACTTGAACGGTAGTCGCTCAAATGTAGTTTTTTCCCACGTTACGCGGTCAATCATCTCACCGCCTCCCTGATATGGAGGTAGTTTCTCGAGCCATTCCTCGCGCCCGTAGAGTACGCCGATGCCCGTTGGGCCATACATCTTGTGTCCACTCAGCGCCAGGAAGTCGCAACCTATTGCCTGCACGTCCAGTGGCTCGTGGGGAGCGCTCTGGGCAGCGTCAATCAGCACAGGCACGTCGTGTGCGTGCGCCATCCTGACAATCTCGCTGACAGGATTCTCCGTTCCCATCACGTTGCTTACGTGCGTGATGCTCACGAGTCGGGTCTTCTCGCTGAACAGTTGTTCCAGTGCCTCCAGGTCCAGTTCGAAGTTATCCTTCATCGGCACCACCTTCAGCACAATGCCCAACCGACTCGCCTGCAACTGCCAGGGAACGATGTTCGAGTGGTGTTCCATCTCGCTGACAATCACCTCATCGCCCGCCTTCATCTGACTTTCGCAGAAACTCGATGCCACGAGGTTGATAGCCTCTGTCGTGCCGCGTGTAAAGACAATCTCTTCCGTTTTCCTCGCGTTGATGAACTTCCTGATAGTCTCGCGTGCCGCTTCGTGCAAGTCCGTAGCCTGTTGCGACAGATAGTGAACACCGCGGTGAACGTTGGCATTCACATTCAGATACTCTTCCCGCATCGCATCCAGCACGCAGAGAGGCTTCTGCGTTGTCGCTGCGTTGTCGAGATAGACCAGTGGTCGTCCGTACACCTCGCGCTCCAGAATTGGGAAATCTTTACGTATTCTATTAATGTCGTACATGTTCCTATTCTCTTCAATTGATTGCAAAATTACAACAAATTCCTTAAAAACCTTGCCATTATTGCTCATTTTTTGTAATTTTGCACTACCTAAACTAATTTCGTACTCCAAAATGAGAAGATTCCTCGTATTGCTTGTTTCCCTGATGGGAATCACCGCCTCGCAGGCTCAGGACGACATGGCCACCTTCCGCACCTGGGCACTCACGCCCCCAATGGGCTGGAACTCGTGGGACTGCTATTACTCAAGTGTCACTGAACAGGAAGTGCTCCAGAACGCACAGTATCTCGTTGACAACGATCTCGTCCGTCACGGTTGGGAATACGTCGTTATCGACATCCGCTGGTATTGCAACCACCCGTCGCTCGGTGGAGGCAACTACAATCAGCGTGGCACTCAGGACTACGTCCTCGACGAATATGGCCGCTATCTGCCCTCGCCCTCACGTTTTCCGTCGTGCATGGTCGATGGTGTCAATGTCGGATTCAAGCCTCTGGCAGAGAAACTCCATGCCATGGGTCTGAAGTTCGGAATCCATCTTATGCGTGGTGTGCCGAAGGCCGTCGTGGGTTCTTCCTATAAGTTGAAGGGCAGCGAAGAAACGTCGTGGGCGAAAGTCTATAATGGCACCTCTTCACCCTGCACTTGGCTCAAGGACAATCTCCTCGTACGTAACAACGAGTTCGGACAACTCTACTACAACTCCATCATGGATCTCTATGCCGAGTGGGGAGTCGACTTCCTGAAGATCGACGACCTCTCGCGTCCGTTTTATACCGATGAGATTCACATGATTCGAAAGGCCATCGACCAGACGGGACGTCCCATTGTGCTCTCCCTGTCGCCCGGCAAGACCCAACTCACCTATGCCGAAGAGTGCCTTCAGAATGCCAATATGTGGCGCATGATGGACGACCTCTGGGATACCTGGAGTGCTGTGGATGCTGTGTTCCAGGAGGCTGATGCCTGGAGTCAGTATGCACGTCCCGGCAACTATGCCGACTGCGACATGCTCCCTCTCGGTCAGATTGCGATGACCATTGCCGACCCTGGCTACACTGCTGCCGATGCAGGTCGTTGGACCCGCCTGACCCACGACGAACAACTCACGATGATGACCCTCTGGGGCATCTGCCACTCGCCGCTGTTCTTTGGTGGCGAGATGACGCGCAACGATGCGTTCACGCTCTCCTTGCTCACCAATGAGGAGTACCACCAGATGCACAAGTACGGCACCGATGCTCATCAGGTCATGAACGACGAGGACCTCGGACGCGTGGCTTGGACCAGCACCGACCCGCAGACAGGCAATCGCTATCTCGCCTTGTTCCAGCGCGACAACACTCGCTGGGTAGTGGGTTCCAAGGCGCTCTATCGCTCCGAGACCGTTGCCTATACCACCGATGGCCATGCCGTTGACGTCGATATCGAGTGGCCTGAGGGTGAGAAGACGCTCGTGCTGGTGGTCGACGATGGCGGCGACAACTACAATTACGATCATGGTGACTGGATCAATCCCACTCTCGTTCTGCGCGATGGCACTGAGGTGGCACTCACGGGCGATTTCAAGACACGCCAGTACACCAATTCCTATTTCAATCGCGTACGCGAGAATCAGAACGTCGACAATGGGGGTAAGATGAAGGTAATGGGCGTCAGTTACGATCGTGGTTTCTCTACTGATGCCAATGCAGCCATCTTCTTCCAGATTCCAGACACGATGGATGTCGTACGCTTCCGTGCGATGGCTGCCGCCGATGACTCAGGCATCGGTCAGACTGGTGCCACTACCTCCATCCGCTTCATGGTGTTCGACCAGAATCCACTCTCCAGCGAGCAGGACGACTACGCGACCCGCTCTGGACTCATCTCCCGCACTGCAGCGCGTTCAGCCACACTCGAGGCCGACATTACCAATGCCGAACAATTGAAGATTATTGTCAGCAACTACAGCGACGGCTTTGCCTACGACCGTGCCGACCTGGTCAATCCTGTCCTTATCGATGCCGATGGCAACGAGACCTCGCTCACCACGCTCTCCGCTGCATCCTACACCTCCGAATGGGGCTCGCTCCACGTGAATCAGAATGTTGAGGGTGGCGCGCTGAAGGTCGATGGGCAGACCTACACCACAGGTCTCGGTATGAATGCCCAGTGTACGCTGGTCTACGACCTTCCTGCCGACCACAACTGGACCACCTTCCGTGCTCTCTGCGGCTACGATTCTTCGTGCGACCGCGACAACACCTCAGCCACAGGCACTACCATGGAGTTCATCGTCTATACGACCGTGAATACTCCCTACGTCTTCGATCTCACGCAACTCGGTTACGGTTCCGATGAGTCCGTTCCTGTCTACGACATCTGGGAGCAGCAGACGCTGCCTGCAGCCACTGGTACCCTCTCCACCCGCGTTCCGTCTCATGGGGTTCGTCTGTTCCGTTTGGGCGACCAAGTCAGCGATGGCATTGATGCCGTCAGTACCCATCAGGATTCCTCATCGGCAGGTTCCTCCTCCGCAGCCACACTTTCCGCTGATGCTCCCTCCTACAGTCTCACGGGTCAGCGTGTCAGTGAGCACTATCGTGGCATCCGTGTGCAAAATGGGCGCAAAATACTCTCTTGGTAGAAAGTTCTAAGGGGCAAGGTGCAAGAGACAAGGAGCAACTTTTGGAGCAGCGAGCACCATCAAGTTTTACTTGTTTGGCCGAGTCGAGTATAAAGTCGACAAAGTCAAGAGAAATGCATTGCCTGCTGAGAATTTACAGTTCTGATTATTTATGTACTTTGAACTTAGAACCCTTGTAATGGAGCGCAAAGGGCTAATGTCTGAACTCCTGCACTCCTGTACTCCTGCACTTCTAAAAGAAGCCATACGAAAACCAGCAGGGCGATACCAAAAATATTGGTGTCGCCCTGTTGACATATTCCTAAACTGTGGATTCCATTCCACGTTCACGCATTTTCTAAACTATGGATTTCATTCCACGCTCAAGCGTCCCCCTCACGCCTCCTTGTCTGTGGTTTTCATGTCGGAGGGACTAATGCCGAACTCGTCACGGAAACATTTCGTGAAGTAACTCGGAGCAGAGAATCCCACGTCGTAGGCTACCTCCGAGATGGTCTTGTTGGTCGTGGCCAAAAGTTGGCGGCCACGCACAAGACGAGCCTTGCGCAACTGTTCCACAGGCGATTCACCGGTGAGCGTCTTCACTTTCCGATAGAGTTGAACGCGGCTAAGAGCCATTTCTGCGGCAATGTCTTCCACACTCAGGTCGCTGTTGCTCAGTCGTTGTTCAATGACAGAACGGAAATTGTCAAGGAATGGGTCGGCAACGCTTTCTGGCTGATCATCACCAGTCTGCTCCGTTGTGGCCGTCTTCCACAAATCCTTCAGCACCTGTCGGCTGCGGAGCAGATTGTCGATGCGCACCATGAGCAGTTCTGGTGCAAAGGGCTTGGTGATGTAGGCATCGGCTCCGCTCTGATAGCCTTCCACCTGGTGCTTCGACAGGGCGCGGGCAGTGAGCAAGATGACAGGAATGTGGGAAGTGATGATATTCGCCTTTACCTGCTGACAGAATTCCAGACCATTCATCACTGGCATCATCACGTCCGACACAATCAGGTCGGGCACTTCGCGCTGCGCCACCTCAAGTCCCTGTTGTCCGTCCTCAGCCATGATGACGCGATAGCGGTCGGCAAGAATTGAGTTCAGATAGGTGCGTATGTCGGCATTGTCGTCGACAATCAGCAGCAATGGCAGTTCCGACTCTTCGTTGGCAGCGGCATTTGCCGTCTCCTCATTCTCATGAGTCAGATTCTCCTTGTCGACATCTTTCTTCGGCGAAATCTCTACAACCGCGTCTGGTGTGGCTGGACTGAATGCCGAGGCAGCGTCTTGTGTGAGGTCTTTTGCCTGAACATCCAGTATCTTCCCGATGAGTTCGGTGAGTTTTTGCGTATTGCGTCTGACAATCCCGAACAGTTCCGATGTCTTGTCGCTGGCCGTTTCCATCTCAGGCGTGTTAGCCAACTGCGTCAGTGGACCTTCGATGAGCGTCAGCGGCGTGCGTAGTTCGTGGGCAGCCTGCGTATAGAAGTCCAGTTGGGCTCGTTCCATCTGTCGGCGCTCCTCGGCAATGCGGCTTCTCTGTCGCGCGTACTTATAAATTATGGCAGCAACAAGCAACAGGAGTGCTATCATGGCAATTGCGAGAATCAGAATGGTCCGCTGGTTACTCAGTCGCTGCAGGTAGTTGTCTGCTTTGCTGTGGAGTTGGTCCAGATAGGCCGAACGCCTTATAATCTCATCACCCTGCATTTGCAGCACGCGAGCGTTATCATGAGTCACAATGGCCGACATTAGCCTGGTCTCCTTCTCGAAATGCTTTCCTTCCAGAATGTTCAGAGCCAACTGTAGCAATTGGTCGCCATGGGTAGGATAGATGTATGTAGCATCGAGAATTGAGTCCTGAACGAGTTGGATTCCGCCGTCTTTTCCTGGCAAGCCGTCAATGCCGCAGAAGCGTGGTAGTGCGCTCTTCTCGTCTTTGCCCATGGCTTTGTTTGCTTCCATCAGAGCCCGTCGGGCACCAATTGCCATGCGGTCGTTCTGTGCGAAGACGAAATCAGCATCGAACGAAGAGCCCGCGGGTACCGACTGCAGTAGGTTTTTCATGGCGTTATAGCCACTCTCTTCCGTCCAGTCGCCTTGCAGGGTTGCCACGAGCCGAATGTCATCGTAACTGCATAGTGCGTCGGTGAATCCCTTGTGGCGCTCAATGGCAGGCGAAGACCCCTTCAGTCCCATTACTTCAACGACACGGCCACGTCCGCCTAGTTGGTGGGCAATATGTTCACCCATGGTGCGTCCCATCTCGTAGTTGTCGGCGCTGATGAAGGCGGAATATTTCTGTGAATTGGTTTTTCGTTCGAACACGATCACTGGCAGGCCGCGGTCGTAGGCGCGGTCGATGGCAGGTGAGATCGTTGCCACCTGGTTCGGTGCCACGATGAGCAAGTCGATGCCCGTGGCAACCAGACTGTCAATCTGCTGCACCTGTCGCTCGTCGCTGTCGAAGGCAGCAGCGAATCGCAGTTCCACGTCGTCGCGGAAATAGGCAGCCATGCGCATCTCTGAGTTTTGCTTTTCTCTCCAGATGTCCTCCGAGCATTGCGAGATACCTATCACGAATTGCTTCTCTCTGTTTTGGCAGGCCATGAGCAATGCACATGCAAATAGCACCAGTCCGCCCTGAAGGCAGCCGATTGCCATCTTGGCAGGTTGCCAGTGCCGATGTCGGGTGATCGATGGAGTTCCTTTCATCATTTTTTTTGTTAGGCGTAACAAAATTCTTATCATCTGAACGAAAATTTCAACTTAACCTTACAAATTCTTCGTAATTTTGCCACCGATAAATTGTTAGGTTAGTTGTGTTTATTTTTAAATGTCGCTTCCTCTCCGAGAGGAAAAGGTGTGGGTGGTTATCTGTTTCTAAACCAGGTCTGCGACAACCTCAGCACTTCAGATAACTCAGCCCACACCATCTTTTTTCTTAAAAATCTGGTGCCACTATCGTTGCTCTTTGTGCTGAAAACCTGAATGTCGCAGTTAGGTTCGGAAAAGAGATTCATGTCCTCATGGGAGGACTGGCGACTGCAAAGATACAAATAAGTGAGCGAAAGGCAAAGTAAAAAAGAGATTTTTTTGACATGATTCCCCGAAAAAAGGAATATTTTCCGTATTGTATTCTCAGAAAAATACAAAATGTCTTGATAATAAAAATCGTTCATTTGTTATGAAAAATGTTTCATCGAAACAATATTTACATTGAATGAACGAAAAATTCACATCCGTAGGCGCTTTATATGGTAATTTTGCAACCAGAAACCGAAAGGAACCTATTACTAATCATAAATTTAAAAATGCAGAAATGAACATGAAGCAAAAAAAATCATTAGCAGCCCGTCGGTGGTTGATGAGCTTCTTCCTACTGCTTGCCACGCTCACAGCATCGGCTCAGCAGGTTGCCAGCGGTACGATTATCGACAGCGATGGTGAACCGATCATCGGTGCAACCATCATGGAGAAAGGCACGTCGAACGGAACGATTTCCGATTTTGACGGCAACTTCACGCTGAAGACAGCCCAAGGGGCTACGGTCGTTGTGTCCTACATCGGATTTGCCACACAGGAGTTGGCAGCCGCTGAGGGCATGAACATTGTTATGAAGGACAACGCCAAGGAACTCTCCGAGGTGGTTGTCACTGGTTACACCACACAGCGTAAGGCCGACCTGACTGGTGCCGTCGCAGTGATGGACATGAAGGGCGCCAAGAGTGAGAGCGACCCGAACATGCTGAACTCCATGCAGGGTAAACTGCCTGGTGTGAACATCGTGACCGATGCTGCTCCTGGTGGTGGCGGTGCCTCTATCCGCGTTCGTGGTATGAGCACAGTCAACGGAGCATCTCCTCTTTACATCATCGATGGTGTGGCTACAACCGAGAACCTCAACTCTCTGAATGCTGCCGACATCGAGAGCATCCAGGTGCTGAAAGACGCATCTTCTGCTTCTATCTATGGTTCGCGCGCTGCCAATGGTGTGATCATCATTACTACTAAGAAAGGTAAGGGCGACAAGGTGACCGTCAACGTCAACTACACCGCCTCGCTCAACACGATTGCCAAGCAGTACGACGTCCTCGACGCACAGCAGTGGGGACAGGCCTACTGGACCGCCAACATCAATTCTGGTCTGGTGCCTTCTCATCCTTTCTACGGAAATGGTGAGACTCCTCAGTTGGCCACTTATCTCGATGCCGATGGCAAAGTGCATTCCGCCAATACCAACTGGCAGGACGAAGTGTTCTCTTCGGCTTGGACCAACAACCTCTCAGCCAGCGTTTCGAACAGTACCGATAAGGGCAGTTACATGCTCTCCGGTAACTACATCAACCAGAATGGTCTGATGAACAACACGTTCTATCGTCGTTACAGCGCCCGCGTGAATACCACTTATAACATTTCTAAGTACGTGAGCGTAGGTGAGAACCTGATGATTGCCCAGTGGAACGACCGTGGCTATGGCACAGGTGACGACCGCGGTATTCCCTACACCGCCATGCGTCAGCACCCCGCTATCCCCGTTTACGATTCTGAGGGCGTGTTCACCAACCCGATGGTACTTTCTGGTTCCGATATCTCCAACCCCGTCCACGAACTCTACAATGGTCGTGACAACACCAACGAGAGTTGGCGCATCTTTGGCAATGCCTATGTCGATGTGAAGCCTCTCGACGGCCTCACCCTGAAGAGCAATCTCGGTATTGAGCATGTGCAGTATTTCAGCAAGACGCTGGGTCGCCGCATTCAGCCGTCTGATATGAACAGCGTGGGCCGTGCCTATGGACAGGGTGACACCTACACCTGGACCAACACCGCCAACTACGTACAGACCTTCAAGGGTGTTCACCATCTGAATGCGCTTGTCGGTAGCGAGTTCATCAAATATCGTTCTGAGGACCTCAATGGTTCACGCACGAATTATGCCTTCGAGGATGTCGACTACATGCAGATTGGTGCCGGTGGTGGCGATCAACTCGTAGGTGGTGGCAAGGCTGAGTGGGCTCTGTTCTCACTCTTCGCCAAGGTCGACTACAACTATGCCGACCGCTATCTGATCAGCGGAACGCTCCGTCGCGACCAGACCTCTCGTCTGCACAAGGACAACAACTCTGGCATCTTCCCCGCCTTCTCGGCAGCCTGGCGTGCTTCTGAGGAGAAGTTCTTCCCCCGCAACAATGTGGTGAGCGACCTGAAACTGCGTGCCGCATGGGGACAGAATGGTAACTCTGCCATCAGCGACAACTACGCTTATTACACACGTTATGCCTACAACCTGACTCACGGTTCTTACGACCTCAACGGCACCAACAACAGCGTGGTTCCTGGTATCGTAGCCGCATCGTCTGGTAACCGCAATCTGAAGTGGGAGACGACCACCCAGACCAACATCGGTCTCGATGCTCAACTCTTCGACGGCCATCTGTCACTCTCGTTCGACTACTATTGGAAGAACACCAAGGACATGCTCACCATTCCTCCGACGCTTTCAGTTGAGGGTGAAGGTGCAGCCATGTGGATGAACACTGGTGAGATGAAGAACAATGGTTGGGAACTCACCATGACCTACCGCTCGCCCCAGTATGGCGACTTCTCATGGAACGGAACGCTCAACGTCTCGCAGTATAAGAACGAACTCGTGAAGTTCAACGACGTCGTGACCTCTCAGGGTGGTGACTACCGCCTGATGGTCGGACAGCCTATGGGTGTCTACTACGGCTACGTTTGCGACGGCATCTTCCAGAACGAGGACCAGGTTTCCAACCACGCCATCCAGCAGGGTAAGGGTGTTGGCCGACTCATCTTCCGCGATATCGATGGTAATGGTGTTGTCGACGACGCTGACCGCTGCATCATCGGTGACCCGAATCCCGACCTCGCAATGGGTCTGAACCTCGACCTCAACTACAAGAACTTCACACTCTCCGCATTCTTCTCGGGTGAGTTTGGATTCGACATCTACAATACCACACGTCGTCAACTTGAATTCATGCACTACGGTGGTGGTTCCAGCACCAACCACGGCACAGCCATTCTCGATGCCTGGACTCCAACCAACACTGGCAGCACAATTCCTGCTCTGACAATGGTCGACAACAACAACGAGACCCGCATGTCTAACTACTTCGTAGAGGATGGCAGTTACCTGAAACTGAAATACCTCAAACTGGCCTACCAGTTCCCGAAGTCTCTGGCCTCTAAGGTCTTCGCCTCTAACATCAGCGTTTTCGCACAGGTTGAGAACATCTTCACCATCACCGACTACAAAGGACTCGATCCTGAAGTGATGCTCGGTGGCTATGGTGCCCGCGTCGACAGCGGCCTCTATCCTCGTGCTCGTACGTTCACGCTCGGCTTGAACCTGACCTTCTAATTTTTCAAGGTGACACATATCGAAGTAACTTTTTTAGAAGGAAACAAGGTTATAAAGAATTAAAGGTAAACAAAAGAAAACAATGAAGACAATGAAAATAAAGCATATAATCTGTGGTATGGGCATTGCACTGAGCCTCACGGCTTGCTCTGACCAACTTGACTTGGCACCACAGGGCGAATTCACCGCCGACCAACTCACCGACGAGTCGATCGAAGGCTTGATGTCATCAGCCTATCAAGGTCTGGAAGCCCATTTCTTCGACAACAACAATGCCGCATTTGCCGGTCCTATCACCAACTGGGTGTTCGATGTCCGCAGCGACGATGCCTACAAGGGAGGTGAAGGTGTGTCGATGGAGGCTAACATCCATCAGTTGGAGATTTCCAACATCTCCAGCGACAATGCCACCTGTCTGAACAAGTGGGAGAATAACTATCTGGGCATCGCCCGTGTTCATAAGGCTATGCAGGCCATCACCGATGCCGACGGACTCAACGACAAGGAGTCGCTCCTGGGTGAACTGAAGACCCTGCGCGCCTGGTACTATTTCGACCTGAACCGCATCTTCAAGAGCATTCCTTATTTCACGGAGAACGACGATCCGAAGACTGTGACCAACGGCAACCTTTCTCGCGACGAGATCTATGCAGCCATCAAGGCCGACCTCGAGGACGCTTACAACCACATGGCAGAGACTCAGGCTCAGCCTGGCCGCTTCACCAAGTACGTGGCTGCTGCCCTGCTCGCTAAGGTCAATGCCCAGACCAGTTCTTGGGCTGAGGTGGAGAAGTGGGCCAACGTTGTCATCAACAGTGGTCGCTACCAACTCTACGACAACTTCGGCGATCTGTCGAAGATGGAGTTCAATAATCGTAAGGAGAGCATCATGGCCATCCAGTTCTCTACTGCTGGCAACAATATCCACGTGAACTTCTGCAACTTGCTCAACACCACACGTTCCGAGGGTAACATCTTCGGTTCTGGCGACGACTTCTTCCTGGGTAGCCAGAATCTGGTCAATGCCTTCCGTACCGACAACAATGGTCTGCCTTATCTCGATGGCACATTCAACAGCGTGCGCGTCACAAGCGACTATGCAGGCAGTGTCGACCCACGACTCGACTTCACCGTCGGCCGCATCGGATTCCCCTTCCGTGGCTACACCTATACCGAGGGCTGGTGTCGCGACTACAACACCTATGGTGAGTATTCTGGTAAGAAAGGTCTCATCGACCCCACCTCTCCCGATATGGTACAAGGCTTCCCCTGGGGTGCTTCTGGCCTGAACTTCAACCTCATTCGCTACGCCGACATCCTCCTGCTCAAGGCTGAGGCTCTTGTCGAACTCGCTTCTGGCACCAATGCCGCTACCGATGAGAAACTTGTCGAGGCTCGTGCCATCGTCAACCAGATTCGTCAGCGCGCCGCCAACAGCATCGACGGCAGTTACACACCGGTTGACCTCGACCCCGCCAAGGCCGACTACTACGTAGGTCTCTATCCCACCGACTGGGACGGCAATCTCGCCTGGACCAAGGATCGTGCCCGCATGGCCGTGCGCATGGAGCGCCGCCTCGAACTCGCTATGGAGGGTCAGCGCTGGTTCGACCTCCTTCGTTGGGGAACACTCGTGCAGACTGTCAACAAGTACATGCAGGAAGAGGCTTCGCTGCGTCCTTACTACAATGGTGCCAGCATCACCGAGGACGAGGTCTATCTGCCCATTCCTATCTCTCAGATTGAAAATTCCAACGGACTCTATCACCAGTAAGCAATCCCCTGGAACTACTTAAAGGAAATCAATAATAACAATCCCTAAATAAGAAAGAAGATTATGAACAATCATATAATAAATAAGGTGAGAAAAGTGGCCCGCACCATTCTGCCCCTTGGCCTTCTTGCCTTCATGCCTTTCTTCACCGGCTGTTCCGACGTCGACTTTGAGGAGGCTGCCTATAGTGAGGCAGTACGCAATCTCGTAGCCGAGTACACACAGGGTCAGCGCCAGGTGACGCTCCGCTGGGACAATCCCACAATGGCTGGTCAGAGCGGCATCCAGATTATCAAGGACAATGCCGATGTGACGAATCTCGACGAGGTGGTCAGCAGTTATTTCATCAAGAAGGCTCCTACGAATGTCGATGTAGCCTACACCGTAAAGGCTTGCTATGAGGACGGTCGCGTCAGCGAAGGCCAGACCGTTCGCTTCAATATCAGTTATGAGGCAAAGAAGGGTGGCAACAAGATTGCCATGCTCGTGCCCAACGACTACACCACGTCCGCCGATGAGAAGGACGCCGTGGCTTGGTTCCAGAAGAACTACGTTGCCACTGAGAAGGGTGTGCTCCTGACTCCCGCCACCATCGACGACCTCGATGCTGAGCAGCAGTCGGCCTGCTGGGTGATGTGCGACCGCATCGGCGTGCAGCACGGCTGGCAGAACCTTCCTGGCGACCTCGCCTCTACAGCAACCATCGAGGCCCTGAAGGCATTCACCAACGACGGTGGTAACCTCTTCCTCACCAACCACGCCACTCAACTCACTGTGGCCGTTGGCCGCATCGCCGACGCCTATGCTCCTGGCATCTTCGGCAATGGCGAGGGTGGTGAGAATGGCGACGTCTGGGGTTCACAGCCCATCATCGGTAACGCCGAGGGTCAGATCTACGACCACTCTGGTCACGACATCTATCGCGGCATGAAGTTCACATCTGGCCTCTACGAGCGCAGCATCTACTGCTTCGAGGGCGCTGGCGTGAAGGGCGACCACAACTGCATGTGGGATCTCAATGCCTATGGTCTGGCTCCCAGCCCCAATGTTGTGAAGGCATGGGAAGACATGACTTCCTCTCACGTGCTCGGCACCTGGAACCATGTTGTTGACTACTGCTGTGCCGGTATCGTCGATTTCGACCCGACCACCACTTTCGCTGGTCGCATCCTCGCCGTGGGTCTTGCAGCCTACGAGTGGAACATCGGCCGCACCAACGACTATCAGGATCAACTTGAGAAGTTCACCAGCAACTGCCTTGCCTATGTCGGCACACCTGCTGACCAGAAGGTGGCCATGCTCGTGCCCAACGACTACACGTCTTCCGACGATGAGAAGGACGCTGTGGCATGGTTCCAGCAGAACTATGTTGCCAGCGGCAAGGGCGTGCTCCTCACTCCTGCTACCATCGACCAACTCGACATCGAGCAGAATCCGATGTGCTGGGTGATGTGCGACCGCATCGGCGTGCAGCACGGCTGGCAGAATCTGCCTGGTGACCTTGCTTCTGCCGACGTCATCAACGCGCTGAAGTCCTTCGCTGCCGACGGTGGCAACCTCTTCCTGACCAACCATGCCACCCAACTCACCGTAGCCGTTGGCCGTATCGCCGACGCCTATGCTCCTGGCATCTTCGGCAATGGCGAGGGTGGTGAGAATGGCGACGTCTGGGGTTCACAGCCTATCATCGGTAATGCCGAGGGTCAGATCTACGACCACTCTGGTCACGACATCTACTGGGGCATGGACTTCGTCAGCGGTCTCTACGAGCGCAGCATCTACTGCTTCGAGGGCGCTGGTGTGAAGGGCGACCACAACTGCATGTGGGACCTCAATGCCTATGGCCTCGCACCCAATCCCAATGTTGTGAAGACCTGGGAGGAAACCACCAATTCCACCGTGCTCGGCACCTGGAACCATGTTGTTGACTACTGCTGCGCCGGTATCGTCGACTTTGCTCCTACCACGACATTCGCAGGCCGCATCCTTGCCGTAGGTCTTGCTGCCTATGAGTGGAACATCGGTCGCACCAACGACTATCAGGGTCAACTTGAGAAATTCACCAGCAATTGTATCAGTTATCTGAAATAATAAATCACTGGGGGCGTGCGTTATCTATATATAGGGGCGCACGCTCCCTTTTCTAAAAATCTGACATCAATGAGACAAAAGAACTTACTAACCGCAGTGCTGCTCTTTGCAGCCTCTGTCACTTCTTCGGCTCAGCAAGCCGCTCAGTTCAATATGTCGCTTGCCAACGATGGAACCATTGCTGAGAGTGTTTCTGGCAAGCACTTCACGGTGCAGAGCCAACTCGCACCTTTCTCTGTTGAGGCCATCGATGGCGATGCGCTCCGTTTCGACGGTTATAGCAACTACGTCAGGGCCGAGGTACCCGTGAGTTCTTTCAGTGCTCAGACTTTCACAGTCAGCGTCACCCTCGCCGCAGAGACCTATCCTATGATGAACACCGCCGAGGCAGAGGTCACTCCTACCTATGCTACGGTCTGTGGCAATCTTGACGAGTCTGCCAAGCGCGGTTTTGCCCTGCAACTCTCTTCGCAGGGTGACCTTCGTTTCCAGTTTGGCTCAGCCTATGCAGGTGGATTCCTCTACAGCATCGCTGGCACACAGAAACTTCCACGGGGATCGTGGAATCAGGTCATGGCCGTCCTCGACAAGGGTTCCAATCTCGCCACACTCTATCTCAACGGCGAGAGCATTGGCACCTGCCGCATGAGTCGTTCCGACATCGCTCACGCTTCCTCTACGACCTTCTTCATTGGCAAGGATGCCACGGAGATGAAGAGTGGTCCGTTCCTCATCAATACGTTCTGCGGACTCATCGACGATATCACCATTTCCAATGCTGTCGTCACTCCCCAGCAGTTCGCTGAAGCCGCTCAGCCCGACTTCTGCTATCCCGCCTCTCGTTACGAGTCGTCGCTTTGGCGGCCGCAGTTCCACGCAATGCCCACAGGCAGTTGGACCAACGAGACTCACGGCATGACCTTCAGCGACGGGCGCTACCACGTCTTCTTCCAGAAGAATGCCAATGGTCCCTACATGGCTCGACTCCACTGGGGCCATATCTCCAGTTCCGACCTCTGCGTCTGGCAGGAAGAACCCATTGCCATCGCTCCTTCTGAAAGTTATGACATCAAGGGCTGCTGGAGTGGTTGTGTCTACGACGATAAGGGCACGCCCGCTATTCTCTATACCGCCGTCGACAATGCGCGTGCTGTCATCGCCAAGGCCACTCCTGAGGCTTCCGACCTCATCAGTTGGCAGAAGCAGGGCATTCTCGTCAATGGTCGTCCCTCTGGACTTTCCGACGATTTCCGTGATCCTTATTTCTTCGAGGCCAATGGCCAGCAGTACATCATCGTCGGTACAAGCAAGAACAACGTTGGCGCCTGCACCCTCCACCGACTCGAAGGAGGTTCTTGGACCAACGATGGCGCAATCTTCTTCCAGGGGTCTACCGCCAATCAGCATGGCACTTTCTGGGAAATGCCTACCATCACGCCCATGGACGATGGTCGCTGGCTTTTCACCTGCACACCGCTTAATACAGGTGTTGGCGTGCGCACGCTCTGTTGGGTAGGCACTATTGGCACCGATGGCCGTTTCACGCCCAATGGCTCGGGCGTTCAGTATCTTGAACTCGCAGGCATCAGCCGCGACGGCTACGGACTGCTCTCACCCACCATCTATCAGAAGGACGGCAAGACCCTCCTCCTGGGCATCGTGCCCGACAAACTGCCCACTCAGACGAATTTCGAAATGGGATGGGCCCACAACTATTCGTTGCCACGTGAGATTAGCCTCGATGCAAACGACCAGATTGTCCAACAGCCTTACAGCGGACTCTCTGCCTTGCGTACAGAGACCACTGCTGAGTACAATCAGTCGCTCAGTGGAAATCTCTCGCTCAGTCCAGTCAGTGGCCGCCACATCGAACTCCTTGGCGAGTTCACAGTTGCCTCTGGCACTTGTGGCTTCAATTTCCTGAAGTCGGGCAGCCGGCAGGCTTCACTTGTCTATGACACCGATCGTGGCACGCTCACGCTCGACCTCACTCAACTCGACCGTACCTCCAACGACCAAGGTGTCTACAAAGGCACCTATACCGCTACGTTGCCACAGAAGGTCAGTGCTGGTGAGCAGTTGAAACTCCATGTTTATCTCGACGGTTCCATTGCCGATATCTTCGTTAACGACCGCTGGGCTTATAGTGTCCGCTTGTTCCCCACCGACGCCAGTGCTGTTGAGGCCGAAGCCTTCACCACTGCCGCCATGCAGGCTCATGTCAGCGCCTGGGTGCTCGATCCCGCTGCTGCAGGCGACGACACCGGCATCACCTCGACCTCCTCCCTTGCCCGCTCCTGCTCCTCTGCTTGCTACGACTTGCAGGGACGTTGTGTGAATCATGCCAACAAGGCAATAAACTCACAATGTAATTCCTTGTCTAAGGGTATCTATATCCAGGACGGTCACAAATTTCTGGTGAAGTAATCGCCCCCGACTTTGCACTTTGCACTTAAGTAACTGCAAAGAGCGCACCCACGAGGAGGAAAAGAGACGCACCCACACAGTCCCCTCCTTCTCCTCGGAGGAGGGGACTACGAGGAAACCTTTTTGAACCGCGACTTTGTCGCATCGAACTTTGCACTTTGCACCGCGACTTTGTCGCATCGAACTACTCATAACTACTCATAACTGCGACTTTGTCGCCTCGAACTTTGCACTTTGCACCGCGACTTTGTCGCATCGAACTACTCATAACTACTCATAACTGCGACTTTGTCGCATCGAACCATTCATAACTGCGACTTTGTCGCCCTCTTATGCTCGACTCACTCATAGTTATCGGACTTGCCACTGCCTCGTTGGGAACCATTCAGGAGGCCGATGGAACCCGCGACCACACATTCTGGTTGCGCAATGCAGGTCAGGAAGTTGCCGTCGTGCAACAGTGCTATACCTCTTGTGGTTGTACCACCATCAGCACGCTTGATGGCAATCGTTTCGAGGGTACATCCATTCAGCCTGGCGACTCTGCCGCTGTTATGCTCCATTTCAATCCTCGTGGAAAGGGTGGGGAGTTTGAGGAGCGAGCCACCATTGTCTATGGCACTGCCCGTAAGCACGTCAGTATGTCGCTCACAGGTAACTGCATCAGTTCTGAAGAGTCCCTTCTTCGTCAGTTCCCTGTTCGTGTCAGTGATAAGGTTCGGCTCTCCACCGACCGTTTCGACTTAGGCATCATGCATGTGGGAGAGACCAAGGAGCGAGGTGTTGTCGTCCTCTTTGTCGATGATCAGCGCCAGTTGCGCATTCCCATCTCCTTCACCCCTGATGCTAACACCCCCAAGGGACTTCAGCACATCGCTTATCCGCTCTCGCTTCCCGCATCCACCTCTGAAGCCGCTTCCAATTCTGTATCTTCCGAAGCCACTTCTGCCCCCATCATCATTACCCTCGACGTCATCGTCCGATAATCCATCTGTCAAACATACACGCTCCATATCGCGCCATACAAGTCTATTAAAAAGGCGGGCTGAAAGCCCAAAAAGATTATAGCCCAGGGTACACCCTGGGTTTTTGTGTTGTATACATCCTGCGTCGCGCTGTAAGTGCAAAAGATCTATTTATCAAGAATTATAGATTTGGGCGTACCCGTTGTTGAGAAGAGTTGAGAAATGTTGAGAAGGAGATAGCCCTTTGGGCTAGAAATCCTTCAAAAGCAGCCTTCGGCTGGAAATCTATTTATTCCGAAAATAACCAAAATAAGCAAAAACCACGAAAAAATAATGAGTAATTAGGAATGAGTAATGAGTAATTCGTGGCAGACTTGCAGCAGCAGGATAGGCGCGTTATAGAGCGCCGTATATTTCCCGCGTAGCGGTATTTGGAGGATTTCTAGCCCATAGGGCTATCCCAAAGCACCATGAAGTATAGTTTCCGTGTTTTCCGATTATTTCCGTGTTTTTCCGTTGTAAAATGTGAGCGAGGCTGAATCCCCTTCGGCTTAAGCCGCTTCCCCGATTAACGGGGAATGCTCAAATGTCATCAGTTGTAAAAGTTGTCTTCGAAAAACTCAAATGTTCTTCGGAAACCCTTCGGCTGCGTTAGCGCCAATCTGTGAAATCGAAAAGAAATACTATTTGTCTAACTTTCAATTTTCAACTTTCAATTTTCAACTTTGCGTAAGCAACAAATCTGTGGGCAAAGAAATAGTTGAGAGTTAAGAGTTGACAGTTGATAGTTATGATTACCCTTATACTCGAAATTGGGGCGAAGCCCTAACATCGGTGAACGGAAATCCGTGACATTAAAAAATACGTGAAAATCTGTGTCATCCGTGGCTAAAAATTCTGCAGTTCGAATGGTATTCTAGTTCCTCGCTCCTCGTTCCTCGTTTCTCGCCTCTTTTTTTTAAAAATCCGCGGTTTCATCGGGACTACTGGGTCATTTTGGGGCGATTTCGGGTGAAAAGCGGGCGGAGTAGGGGAGAAATGTGAAAATGTAAAGAAAAAGTCAAAAAGTGACCACCTTTCAATTTGTCTCACGTTTCAATTTGTCTCATTTGTGCATAAAAACTGCATAAAAGGTGTAGAGTTTTGTCGGAAAAGTGTGGAGTTTTCACCTGAGAGCAAAAATAATCGAAAAAAAATTTGGTGAGTTTTTGCGATTTTTGTAAATTTGCGAGAACTGAAAGTACAGAATTGTAACTTTTTAGGCTAATAGATTTTGAATCGTTATTTTAGCATACTGTACTACGTTTTGTTGCGTTTATAAAAATGCATTCGACAACATTGGCCCTGACCTCATTTCATTAAGAGGCTGAAACTTAATAGGTAATAGGAATCGAAAATAGTAGATATAATTTAAATTCTTTAGTTATGAAAACGAAACTATCAGACAATGGGTTTCCCAAGATTGGAAATCTACTGAGAACTTGCCTGTTGGTCTTCCTGCTGGCTCTACCTTCGATGGTCAAGGCGGAGATTGTGACGAACGTAGAAGAGAGCGAGGTCACAATCCTGTACTCCATCTCTTCGACAGGCGCGCAGGCTTTCAATACAGGCTACACCCACGCAGCGAATACGCGCGTAGTGTTGCACTGCAACGTGACGCAGGACCATGCGAGTAACTGGGAGGCGCTCCTGGGCGCCCGCCTGGGTAGTTACCAGTCGAACGCGTTCTGCTTCTTCTCGCGCACGGACGGAAACGACGTTCCCTGCTTCAACCGCTCTGGCAACGAGCCGCGCGGCTCGGGCTTTGTCTATGGCGAACCTATCATGGTGGAGTGCCAAGGCCAGACAGCGTCGTGGTACAGATGTGACGACCTGGGCACACCTGTGGGCAGCGTGACGACCACGGGCACTGCCGACGCGGGCAAGACGCCCATGCTGCTTTTCAACCTGAACACTTCGAGCACAGAAGGTGGCGTGACGATGGACACCTCTCCCTCGGTGATGACCCTCTACGCATGCAACATCTTTGAGGGCGACACGCACGTATGCGAGTTCGTTCCCGCCGAATACAATGGCGTGGTGGGTCTCTACGACCGCAAGCGGAAGACGTTCAGCGGCTCGATAACGGACACTCCCTTCGTGGGCACGAGCGCCACGAAATATGCCATCAACCTGAATGCCGGTGACGGCGGCAAACTGGTTACGAACCTGACGCAGGCTCGGCCGGGGACGACAGTGGGCCTGTGGCAGTTCGCCGCGGTCGGCTACGCCCTTGAATCGCTCTCCATCAAGGACGGCAACGGGCAGGACGTCAGTTACACCACAACCGCGGCCACATCAGTGGAACTGCTGACCAACGGCACGTGCGATGGCACGTACAACGGCTGGACGAAGACCAACAGTGGCGACGGATGGGACACGGCAAGCGACTACTATGGCAGGGACTGGTGGGAATCGTCGTACGGAGTTTGTACGCTGAGCCAGACCGTCACGCTGGCCGACTATGGGCTTACGGACACGGAGGTCGATAATGGCGGCATCAGCGCCACGGCGTCGGCCTACTACCTGGAGGGCTTTAATAAAAGCGAAGCAGGAGCCAGGGTGTGCACGGTGAAGGTGTACATGCTCGACGGCAGCGGCAACACGCTCAGCACCGCCACGGTGGTCGACAACGACCTGACCTACTCCTCGGCATGGAAGAGCGGCAGCACGACGTTCGAACTCGTCACGGGCACTCGCCAGCTGAAGTATGAGGTACAGGGACAGGATGCAGTAAACTGGGGTGGCCAATACGGCCCAGGCTTCAGGAACCTGTCGCTGAAGCTGCAGCGGGAGATGGACGCCATCACCTTCGAGATGCCCGAATCAGACGTGACCATCATGGCTACGTACAGAGAGCCGAATCCACTATACTATAATTATGACACTGATAACCTGACGGCCGAGGTGACCTACAAGGACGAGGATTACAATTCGTATGCCGGCGACATCGTCATTCCCTCTACGGTTAAACACCTTGGCACCACCTACACGGTGACAAGTATCGGAAAATATGCATTTAGGGGTAGCTCGGAACTGACGTCTGTGACGATCCCCAGCAGCGTGACGAGCCTTGGCTACCATGCATTCTACGATTGCAGCAACTTGGCATCTGTCAATATTCCTGATGGCGTGACGAGCATTGGAGAAGGTGCATTCAGGAGTTGTTCAAGCTTGACTTCAGTCACAATTCCGGAAGGCGTGGAAGGTCTTCCGATGAATGCTTTTTATGGCTGTTCAAGCCTTACTTCAGTCACAATTCCAGAAAGTGTGGTAATTATTGGTACGTCTGCTTTTCAAAATTGCTACGGTCTAACCTCTGTCACGATTCCGAAAGACGTGTTTAGTCTTGGGCTGCTTGTTTTTAGTGGTTGTTCCAGCCTGCAAACAGTGTTTTGCCATATGACTACTCCAATCAAAATCGATGAAAATGTATTCGATTCAGGCACCTACACGAGAGCCACTCTCTATGTTCCAACCGGCACGAAATCCGCTTATCAGGCAACCAATTATTGGAGTAATTTCACAAACATCCTAGAGGTGGCCGCGAGCGGCACGTGCGGCGACAATCTAACGTGGAAATACTATGATGATGGGACCCTTGAGATTCTCGGCACGGGCGCTATGACAGACTACGCGAGCGCAACGGATGCACCCTGGAACAACTATAAGTCGTCGATTACGAAAGTGGTCGTGGCAGAGGGCGCTACCACCATCGGCAACTATGCGTTCTCCAACTGTTCGGTCCTGACCAGCGTGACGATGCCCTCCACCCTGACGACGCTGGGCTATCATGCTTTCAGCAAGTGCGTGCAACTGCTATCGGTGGTGGTGCCAGAGGGTGTGACCAAACTGAACTATAGTTCCTTCTACAAATGCACCTCTATGACGTCCGTCAGTCTACCCTCGACGCTGACCGATATGGCCTGGGAGTCGTTCCGGGAGTGCACGTCGCTGACCTCAGTGGATATTCCCGCCGCCATAGCGACTATCGGCGGCTCAACGTTCTACGGCTGCACGGCGTTGTCGTCGGTAACCCTACATGAGGGCCTGGTCACCATCGGCCGCCATGCGTTCGAGAACTGCACGGCCCTGACGGAGATCACTATTCCTTCGACCGTGAAGGAACTGGGCTACATCAGCTATAACGAAAGTGCTTGCTTCGGAGGCTGTACGTCGCTGGCAACGGTGAACGTCAGCGAGGGCGTGGAATTCATCGGCCCACAGACGTTTAAGAATTGCTCGGCACTCACCAGTTTCACCATTCCCAGCACGGTGACCACCATAGGTGAGGAGGCCTTTGTATACTGTACAAAATTGTCCAATGTTACCATTCCAGAGGGTGTGCCGAGCATCGGAGTAGGTGCATTTTCATATTGTTCCAGCCTGACCTCAGCCACTATTCCCGAAAGCGTGACGAGCATTGAAAATTATACTTTCTATCATTGCACGAATTTGTCCAATGTTACCATTCCAGAGGGTGTGACGAGCATCGGATATGAAGCCTTTTGTAATTGTACAAGCCTGACCTCAATCACTATCCCCTCGAGCGTGACGAGCATGGGATCACTTCCCTTCTCCGGATGTTCCAGCCTGACAACCGTCACGATTCGCGAGGGCGCTGAATGCTTAGGACATTATACCTTCAAGAATTGTACAAGCCTGACCTCAATCACTATCCCCTCGAGCATAACGAGCATCGGAGAAAATGTCTTCAACGGATGTTCCAGCCTGCAAGAAGTTTATTGCCAAATGACGACTCCAATCGAAATCAATGAAAATACATTCGATTCAGACACCTACACGTCTGCCACGCTCTATGTGCCAACGGATACGAAATCTGCGTATGAGTCGACAAACTATTGGAATAAGTTCACGAACATCGTGGAGTACTTGCCGACGGAAACGCCTGTAATCACCTACGTGACCACCGATGATTCATGCATTATTACGGCCAC
This sequence comes from Prevotella sp., assembly GCA_024697645.1. Lineage (GTDB taxonomy): Bacteria > Bacteroidota > Bacteroidia > Bacteroidales > Bacteroidaceae > Prevotella. The sequence continues at coordinate 5,733 of JAILFH010000073.1, read as the reverse complement.
GGGCGAAGGTATGGTCAAGCTATATGCCAATGGCGTAGAGGTGGACAACCCCTACACCGTGGCCAGAACCAGTCAGGACCAGACAATTACCATGACGGCTACGGCACAAGAAGAAGGCAAAGATATCAGCGACACGGCAACGTTGCTGGTTACGATTCAGAAAATAGATAAAATTGAAGAATGTGCAGAGGTTGATGGCATCTACTACAAATTCTTCTTACGCACCCAAACGGCGGAAGTGGCCTACGATGAATTAAACAATCGGGATTACACGGGCGACATTGTTGTTCCAGAGACGGTTACCTACAATGGCGTTGTATATACGGTGACGGGTATAGGAAACAACGCGTTCAGCTATCTCCAAAAAATGACCTCGTTAACAATACCTAATACAGTGACAACCATAGGAGCTCGGGCATTCTATGAATGTTCATTGCCCCAGGTAACTGTACCGAGTGGGTTGACAAGCATCGGATGGCAAGCATTCGCTTATAGCGACCTGACGTCGTTTACAATACCGAACAGCGTGACGAGTATGGGTAATGCCGTGTTCGCCAATTGCTATGACCTGACCAACGTGACGTTTGGCAGCGGGCTGACAACTATTCCCGACAGTACGTGTCATTTTTGCAATGAGTTAGTGGCTGCTGCGATTCCTGACGGCGTGACCCGCATCGGGGTATACGCATTCTATAATTGCCAAAAACTGGCTGACTTGACGCTGAGCAAGAATCTAACAAGCATCGGTTATAAAGCATTCACGGCCTGCAACCCTTTGAGCTCTTTAGTTATTCCCTCGACAGTGACAACTATCGAGGACTATGCCTTCTACTGTTGTAGCAATTTGAAAACGGTAGAGATACAGGATGCTGCGGTAAGTATCGGTGTATCCGCCTTCGAGGATTGCTATACAGAGAATCTGTCGCTTGGCAACAACGTCATTACGATTGGTGAAAGGGCGTTTCTCAGCAATAAACTGAAGAAACTCACCCTTCCCAGCTCGTTGACAAGTATTGGAGAGAGGGCTTTTGAGGGTACCGCTTTCGAAAGAATCATTTCGAAAATAACCACTCCATTCGAAATTGGGCAGGGTGTATTAGGCATCACGAATCAGGCTATATTATACGTCCCGGCAGGCACGAAGACAGCCTACGAAAACACGAATTATTGGAACGTATTCAAAGAGATTGTGGAAGGCGACATCATTGAACAAGAGAATGCCGATGGCGTTGATATCTGTTATGTCTTGCATCCTGATAACCTGACAGCAACGGTGACCAGCAAGAATGATGGCTTGTATGCAGGGAGTATTAATATTCCTGAAACGGTTACTGTCGATGGTGTGAGCTATAGGGTTACAGAAATAGGAGAAAGTGCTTTTGTTAATTGTACGGATTTAACCTCGGTCTCTATCCCAAATAGCATAACGACCATTGGCAATTATCTTTTCTATGGTTGTTCCAGCCTGACCTCAGTTACTATCCCCGAAAGTGTGACAAGCTTCGGAGAAGGTGCATTTTCTGGTTGTTCCAGCCTGACCTCAGTTACTATCCCCGAAGGAGTTACGAGCATCAGTAAAGGTCTATTCAAAAACTGTTCAAGTCTGACTTCAGTTACTATCCCCGTAAGTGCGACAAGTATCGGCGAGGAAGCATTCCTTGGATGTTCTAATCTGACCACAGTCAATATTCCTGAAAATGTAACGAGTATTGGGAGTTGGGCTTTCGATTCAAGTAATTTATCCTCAGTGACGATTCCTGCGAGCGTGACCACTATAGGAAGTAATCCATTCTATGGCTGCAACAATCTGACATCCATCATAGTTGAAAGCGGCAATACAGTGTATGATTCTCGCAATAACTGCAATGCTATCATTGAGACAGAACCGAACACAATGATCTCTGCATGCATTAACACTACATTCCCTGATGATGTTACATCCATTGGTTATTGTGCGTTCGCAGGATTAAGCAACCTAACCAATATAGTTATTCCCGAAAGTGTGACAAGTATCGGAGAGGCTGCATTTGCCGAATGTACAGGTTTAACTTCTATAGGTTTGCCCAGTGGCCTGACAACTTTATCAATGCAATTGTTCCAAAGTTGTCATTCGCTGTACTCCGTGATAATACCTGAAGGCGTGACAAGTATAGGGAACTATGCTTTCTGTGATTGCATCTATTTAAGCGAAATTACTATTCCCGAAAGTGTGACAACCATTGGAGACGGTGCTTTCTATGCTTGCATCAATTTAAGCGAAATTACTATTCCCGAAAGTGTGACAACCATTGGAGACGTTGCTTTCTATGATTGCATCAATTTAAGCGAAATTACTATTCCTAGTAGCGTGACAAGCATCGGAATGTATTGTTTTTTCAATTGCCAAGGTTTGAAAGAAGTATATTCAAAAATATCAACTCCGTTTGCAATCGATGAATATGCATTCGAAGGTGCATGGACAAATGCTACACTCTACGTTCCAATGGGAACAAAAGCCGCTTACGAGGCAACTAACTATTGGAACAAGTTCACGAACATTGTAGAAGTATTTACTGGAAGGGTATTGATTGATGGTCTTTACTACAATCTGGACGGTTACACCCATACAGCAGAAGTAAGTCCCATTGAAGAGGGTGAGGACCAATATACAGGTGACATTGTCATTCCCGAGACAGTTACATACAACAACGTGGAATACACCGTTACCACCATCGGAGAGAGTGCTTTCTCTGGTTGCAGCAATCTCACGAGTGTCAGCCTGCCCTCTACCATTACGACAATAGGAGGCAACGCATTCGCCTATTGCACGAGCCTTACGGACATCACTATTCCTGAGGGCGTCACAACAGTGGGAGAGTTCGCGTTCTGGAATTGCACGGCCCTCACCAGCGTTAGCCTTCCCTCGACGCTTACCGTCATAGGGCAAGCAATGTTCCAAGAGTGTACGGGCCTCACCAGCATCACTATCCCCGAGGGTGTAACCACCATTAGCAATTCGGCCTTTAGCGGTTGCAGCAGCCTCACAAGTATTACTCTTCCTTCAACTGTGACGTTCATCGAGAACGGCGCCTTCCAAGGATGCACGAGTCTTACCAGCCTCACCTGTCTGGCCACTACACCTCCGGGATGTGAAACGTATACGCTGTATCCGTTCACTCAGACGCCCATGTCGGCCTGTGTGCTCAAAGTGCCTACTGGCTCAAAAGTTGCTTACCAAGCAGATACCTATTGGAAAGTCTTCACTCACATCGAAGAGGTGTCTGTAGCACCCACAGGCGATATCAATGGCGACGGCTCTGTGACGATTGCTGACGTGACAGCCCTGGTGAATATCATCTTGGGCAAGGACACTGGCAGCCAGTCGACGCAGGCAGCCGACATCAATGGCGACGGCTCTGTGACGATTGCCGACGTCACGGCGCTTGTGAACATCATTCTGGGAAAACAATAATAGGAGACCCACCCCCCAGCCCCTTCCACCTTTGCTCTTAGCGATTTCTGCTTCGACCAAGATTAGGTCTTGCACAAACCGAGAGCAGCACCACTTAGGCGGCGTCAAAGATTATCAATCTTCGCCTTGCCTAGACCTATATGGAGGGGAGTAGATAGTTATTGTGCGGTGAGATGACCGAGTTCCAGATTTTGATATGCTCGCTGCTCCAAGAGTTCGGAAGTTAGTTAACTAAAACTCTCAGATAACAATGAAGGCAGCCTCTGCAAATGCGGGGGCTGCTTTTTTGTGGCATTTTCTAAAATGGGGATTTATGCTGAAGAGACTGAAGATAACTACCGCAGTCTCAAAGGGTTGCGGAATTTGTCTGAAGTAGTGGTGGAAACGAGGTAAAAAAGTAATACAAAAAAAGTTTGATTTTAATGATTGTAGTTCCAAAAGATTTCATATCTTTGCCAACCGAAAGCGCAGAGGTCTGCGCAGTAAAGGGGAGCCTACCCCCGTCCCCTTCCACCTTCGCTCTTAGCGCCTTCTGCTTCGACCTATGACTGGTCTTGCACAAGCCGAGAGCAGCACCACTTAGGCGGCGTCTAAGATTATCAATCTTCGACTTGCCTAGACCTCAAGGGAAGGGTGATTGACCTACGAGATGCAGGACTCAAAAATGAATAAAATAAAACCTGATAGAAAAAGTCGCTGCGCGCGTTCAAAGTTCAAATGGCTCTATGCGCAGTTAAGAAGGGTTATGAGTGGTTATGAGTAGTTATGAGTAGTTCGAGTGGTAATCTCTCCACTCTCCTCTCTCCACTCTCCACTATATTAAAAAACGGATAATAAAAATTCAAGTTTAAAAATCTATCATGAAAAAGAAAAATGAAAAAACACAGGAAGACTATGGGTTTTCCTCAGCCGAAGAGGCTTTCAACTACTTGAAAAAACGTGGTTACGACGTGCAATGGAATAATGTACCGATGCTTCACTACGAGGACACGATTCCTGCAGGCAAACCTAATGGAATTGGCGACGTGACTGCCGATTTAGTGATGGTGCCGAAGTATCTCATTGACCTCGGGGCTCAGTATACGGTGAACGTGAAGGGCGACTCCATGAAGGATGCCGACATTGATTCGGGCGATTTGCTTGCCGTCAAGAACTGTCCGATTCCCGAAGAGGGTGACATGGTGGTGGCGGCACTGGATGGTGAACTCACGGTGAAGAACTTCCACAGGAGCGACCGGGGCGACTACATCCTCGTGCCACGTAACCACGATTACGAGCCCATCGACATGAAGGAGTTCGCCGAATCGAAGATAATCGGTAAGGTGATGGCAATCGTAAAGCCTGTGAGATGTACCCCGACGCGGGAGTTGCGGAAATATCTCGGTACGATTGAAGAGGAACTACTGCCGCCACCTACTGACAATCTGGTGAAAATGGGCATACAAATCGTCAACTTGAAGATGAAGAAACTCCGCCATTGGTATCCCGTCTATCGTTCGCTGGTTGACGCGAATGTCATTGAGAAAGGCGACTATGAGGGCTTCATCGAATATGTAAACGGGTTGTTCCCCGACAATGATTTCTCTATTACGAAGGATGCCTTGCAGCGAATGGCCGTCGGCTCGTTCGACAAGCCGGTGAAGAAGTGGAAAGACGAAACTGCACCCGTTCACGGGTCTACTTTCCTGTTCTATAAAGAAATTGCAGTAACGATGTTGAAAACAATGGGACGATTTTAACGTAATGCCCTTATAGGGTGTTGATAAACAATGAGTTAGAAGAGTGAGTCAGCGATGGCTCACTCTTTTTGTTTTGTCAAGATTTTACTTAGTTTTCATGCCGCTTTTGTAAACATTGTTGAAGGTTTCAACGAAAAAGCAACGAAAAAACAACGAGCGTTTGAAAAAAGCAACGAAATCGCTGATTTTGTAAACTAAATTCAAACGTTTCAACGCAGTTTCAACGAAAAAGCAACGCAGCCCCCAAGAAATTAGGCGGCCGTCCATTCATTTTCTAATTTTGCCGATGCAAGAAGGAGCCTACCCCCAGCCCCTCCCTCAAGGGAAGGGAGTCCATCTCAGGAAGGTGCACCCATGAGGTCCCCTCTTCCAGGGGAGGAGGGGTGAAGCGAAGCGAGGGGTGGTAGCGACAAAAAGAGAAACCAAACAACAGGAGCACCTAGGATCTTGGCGTTTGGGCTCTGCTCACAAGGACGCTTGGAAGCGGAGCAATCTCTTGGAACTTGAACCTCCTTTCTTGAAGAGAACTATAAACATTAGTAA
>JAILFH010000010.1 GCA_024697645.1 Prevotella sp. | reverse complement strand
GTACTTTTGCAAAATAAATAATCCCATCGGGGTTGGGAAAACGATAGTTCGTTTGTCTTTAAGAAAAGCGAACCCGAATCGAATGCAACCAATGAAACAGAACGACGACATCCGAAGTCTCTACGAGCAGCATCGCGACCGTATGCTCAGCCTTGCCCGCTTCCTGTTGGGCGACGGCGAGGAAAGCCGCGACGTGGTGAGCGACGTGTTCGCCTCGCTGCTCGAACGACCTTCGGCCGACGTCAGCCATCCTGCCTCTTTCCTGCTGATGACCGTGCGCAACCGCTGTCTGAACCTGCTCAGCCGTAAGCAGATGAAGGAGCGCGTTCACAAGTTGCTGCCCATCGACGAACCTACCGACGACGAACGGCCACCAGCTTCACGCCCTCGGGCAACTGAGCCAGCACTTTGCTTAAATTTGTAGCAACGCTCATAGTTAGAAATTTTATTGTTCGAATTCGGGTTTGTCGTCAACCTTGTCTTGCTTCACCGATGTCTGGTGTTCGAAAACATCCATTATCTTCGTCTCAGAGATATTGGCTATCACATAGTCAATCATCGTGCCACTCATCACTTCCTCAATGTTCTTCACTGCACCATTGAAAGTTGATGCCTGAACGAGGTAAGTTACAGACGTGCGCTTTTCCTTTTCTGTCTTCTCATCTATCGTGATGAACGACAACTTGGCCTTATACCAGCGGTCATCGTTGGCATTCTCACTGAAGAATATTTCGTGGTAAGCGGAAGGATTGATGTTCTTCACCTCAAATTCACCGCTCACATAAGCCGACATTTCACGTGTGATGGCTTCCTCGGCCTCACCAAAAGACAAGGCATCAACCACATACATCTCGGGAACTTTCTTCGTCATTCCGTCTTCCATCTGGCGATCGTAGCGCACAGTGCACTCAAACCAGTTTGCTGTTCTGCTTCTCATTGTTTTGTTTTAATATTGTTGTTATTTTTCCTTGATGATTCTTTTCGGGTTTGCAAAATTACAAAAAAGACATTAGATTCAGCAACAATCTGGAAATAATTTTTTCATTTTTCCGAAAGTTGTCAAACTGAATGATAACGGCAAAGAGCCTCTATCGGACTTTTCATAATTCTACCAACTTCAAATCCTTCCTTCTCTGCCGCCTGACGCAACAACTGCTCATAATGATAGGCTATACTTCCCACAAACGAAACAGGCAAATCTGGACGCTGATAAGGTACAATGTTGTGAGAAAAGAACTGTCTGAAGTTATCAACTACAAGGTCTTTAACCTGCTCGTTATCAAGATGTTGAGATATAAACGTTGAAGTAGATGCTAAGAAGCGATTGGGCATGGGTTCTCGATAGACACGCTGAATGATTTCGGCCAAAGATAGCCCTGTTGCGCTCAGATATTCATCGCGTAAAGAAGCAGGAAGCAGACCTTTGAAAATGGCATTCAGAAAACGCTTACCCAAAGCGGCTCCCCCACCCTCATCTCCTAAAATAAAGCCAAGCGCAGGAGTATTAGCAACAATCTTCTCACCATCGAACAAACATGAATTGGCTCCCGTACCAAGAATGCAGGCAATACCTTCTGTGTGTCCACAAAGCGCTCTTGCTGCGCCTAACAAATCTGAAGCCGTTCCCACCTCTTTTAATATAACTTCCTGCTGCACTTCTCCCAAAGATTGTCTTATGACTCGCTGCATCTTCTCCTGCTGGTCTTCTCGCACTCCTGCACCATAGAACCAAACTGCTTCTATCGGTTCCTTCAGTTGTGGCAACAATTCCCGATGAAGAATTTCAGCGATTTCGGCCTCTGTCATCAGCACTGGATTTAGCCCTTGAGTCTGGAACTGACGTATTTTAGAACCATCAATAGAAAAACTACCTGTTGGTTCCGTAATACCCTTTTGCAACACCGCCCAATCGGTTTTGGTGCTACCACTATCAGCAATCAATATATTTGCTCTTTCCATAATCTTTTGCAAAAATACTAAAAACTTTAAACACAAAACACTAAAGTCCACTTTTTTTACTATCTTTGTGCCAAATTTACGTAAAAGAGAAAAAAGCATGACTATCAGAAGGCTATTGGCTATCGTTTCACTTTTGCTCTGCGTGTGGATTCAGTCCCACGCCGTGCTTAAAGAACGTGATATTGAAAACACGCTGTCCGTGCTTCGCAGCGAACTTGTCAAATATCATGGTGAACTGGAGCGACAGTCGTCATTCATGAAGGATCAGCAGGAACAAATCCGCAAAAACCTATTCGGCGTACTCAATCGCTCGAATCAGAACGCGCTGATGCTTTATTCACAGAAGTCGGAATACATTTTCGACCTCACCTATGCCTGTCACGAAGCAACGGAACAGTATCAGGAATTTCAGCAAAACGTGATGCCTTTCAAGACTTTCGTTGAAAAGACGAATGGCGAGATTGCACGATACGATAGCCTGATCATTAATCTGACGAATATGCCAAAGATGTCGCTTTCGGAAAAAGCCAAGATAAACCGAAACGTCTGTCTGACGCTTGCTGTGAACATTCGTCATACTCTTAAGGATAATCGCGACCAACTCAACGAATATATTGATTATTACAAAGGAACTGAACAACAACTCAAGAACCTCAACGACTACGCTAACAAACGGTACGAAGATATTCAGATGAACATCTTCAACAATGCTGGCGACAACTATTTTAAGATTATCAGGAATCTTGGAGGTAACGTCCGCATGACTCGTGAAGCGGTCAACGACAAATATATTTCCTACCACAAAGTACGCTCCGACTGGGATGTTCGCGTCATTTTGTTTCTCTTCATGGCGCTATTCATCTATGGTCTTGTCTCATTTGCTATTGCATTCTTTGTAATCAGGATATTGATGCCGAAGCGTTACCGAACAGAGAGTTTCAAGGCAAAGCGAGCATACATCATCATGGCAGCATCAGTAGTGCTGCTGGGAGCAATCCTCGGAATCATCAGGGCCACCATCAATCAGAACTTCCTGATTATGGCGTCGAACCTGCTCGTACAATACACTTGGCTGCTGAGCGTAATTCTCATTTCCCTGCTCCTTCGCGTCGATGGTTCTCAGATCAAGAGTGCCTTCCACGTCTACTTGCCACTGATGTTCATGGGATTCTTGGTCATCTCGTTCCGCATTGTACTGATTCCTAACGACTTGGTTAATCTCATTCTGCCTCCTACCCTGCTACTCTGCATGCTGTGGCAATGGAGAGTTATTCGACTCTATAACAACAACATACCACATTCCGACGTATTCTACACCTACGTGTCGCTTGTAGTCTTCATAGTTTCAGTCGTTTGCTCATGGATAGGATATACGCTGCTCAGTGTGCAATTGCTGATTTGGTGGATTATGCAACTTACCTGTATCCTGACCATTACCTGTATTATTGGTTGGCTTTCGGCCTATGCCAAGAAAAAAGGATACGACAAGAAGCCTATTACCAAAACGTGGTTCTTCAATTTCGTCAATCATGTAGTGCTACCAGTTCTTGGTGTACTCTCGGTTCTGATCTCCGTCTATTGGGCTGCTGATGTATTCAACCTCAGCGATACGACACGAACCATTTTCAACACTCGATTCATTGATTCCAAGAATTTCACGCTGAGCATCATGAGCATTGCTCAGGTCATCGCACTGTTCTTCTTCTTTAAATATGTCAACAACACGCTGCAGAAATTGCTCAAGTACTATTTCGAAAAGAGTGATCGATCTACTGCTGGCACGCGAAGTCTGATGATGAAGAATGTGATTCAGATTATCGTCTGGGGTGCATGGGTTCTTATTTCGCTGAATATCATGAACGTGAGCAATACTTGGTTGGTAGTTGTTTCGGGAGGTCTCTCAACTGGTATTGGTTTCGCATTGAAAGATATCATTGAGAATATCTACTACGGCATTTCGTTGATGGCAGGACGTATCAAAGTAGGCGACTGGATCATTTGTGACGGTACTCGAGGAAAAGTTGTCTCAATAAGTTATACTTCAACGATGGTTGAAGCACTTGATGGATCGGTCATTGCTTTTACCAACTCACAACTCTTCACCAAGAACTACAAAAATCTGACCAAGAATCATGGCTACGAACTAACTATTCTCGATGTGGGAGTTGCTTATGGAACAAACATCGCAGAATGTAAGAGAATCATCATCAATGCCGTGAAAGATCTTCACGTCACAGATCCGAAGAAGGAACCGATGGTTATGTTGAAGGAATTCGGCGACAACTCAGTCAATCTGAAGGTTCTTGTCTGGCTGTCTGTAGTTCGCCAATATACGGATTCGGCTGCCATTCTTGAATGTATTTACAACACGCTGAATGAGAACAACATCCAAATTCCATTCCCCCAGCGCGATATTCACATCATTCAGGATCAATCATAAATCTGTTTGGTTTAAGACACTTACGACATACAAAAAAGGCATTGCTTCCACTTCGGAAACAATGCCTTTCTATTTGTTCAGGATATAAATCTACGTGAATTAGAAGTTAAAATAAAGTCCGAATGTAACGTTATTACCATCAAGGTCGACACCTACAGTATTGCTGCTGTCGCCATCACCCTTCGGGCTGAAACTTTCGAAACCGATAAAACCTACATGAGCCACAAAACTGATGTTCTCATTAAGATTAACTGCCAAACCAGGACGCAGACCGAGTTGGAACTGAGTGCCAAGATCCTTGTAACTGCCAATACCAACACCACCGTCAACAAAGACATTTACCAACTTTGACTTCACGGCTGTGTAACGAACGTAAGGGTTAATCTGCAGAAGTTCAGTATCAACATCTTGACCATAGTTTCCATTTCCCAGAGAACAAGCACCCTTCTGATAGCCAAATGCAACGCCAAGAGCCCATTCGTCAGTCAGATTATAGCCAATCTCAGGAACAAACTTATAAGTTGTCTCAGCATCTTGAGAACCATACTTTACGCTTCCAACACCTACAGATCCACCTACATAAACCTGTGCGTTCATGCTAACTGCCATAGCAGTTGCTACCAATGTCATAAGAATCTTTTTCATTGTTGTTTTGCCTTTCTTTAATTTAATTAATTAATGAACTTTCTTATCCTAAAACGGGTGCAAAGATATAACAAAAATGTGAAATGGAACACTATTGTGGAAATATTTTGAATGACGAAAGTAAATTAAAGTTAATTTCTTGTTCTTTCACCCTATTTTAAGTACCTTTGTATCTTTAAGAATCTCAATTATACCTCACAAAGATAAAAATAATTGCAACATATGCAAAACATATTTATCGCTGGACCATGTGTCATTGAGTCTGCAGAACTACTTGATCAGGTTGCACAGGAACTTGTACGTATCAATGGCCTTCTCGGCACTGATATCATTTTCAAGGCATCTTTTGACAAAGCAAACCGGACCAGCATCAATTCTTTCCGCGGTCCGGGTTTGGAACGTGGACTACAGATGCTTGCAGACGTAAAGACAAAGCACGGTTTAAGAATCCTGACTGACATTCACGAATCATGGCAGGCAGAACCTGTTGGAAAAGTTTGTGATGTACTTCAGATTCCTGCCTTCCTCTGCCGCCAGACTGACCTATTGGTTGCAGCAGCAAAAACGGGCCGGACTGTGAACATCAAGAAAGCCCAGTTTCTCTCGGGCCGCGATATGAGATATCCTGTTGAGAAAGCCCGAGATGCAGGCGCAAAGGAGGTTTGGCTTACAGAACGGGGCAATTCTTTTGGCTACAACAACCTTGTGGTTGATTTCAGAAATATACCTGACATGCTTGAGATTGTTCCTACTGTTATTATGGACTGCACTCATAGCGTTCAAAGACCTGGAGGAGGCAATGGAGTTACTGCAGGTGATCGCCGATTCGTACCTGCAATGGCTAAGGCCGCTAAAGCATTTGGAGCAACAGGCTATTTCTTTGAAGTACATCCTACGCCTGACCAGGGACTGAGTGATGCTGCAAATATGCTGGAACTCTCAAAACTTGAAGGCTTAGTTTCTGAACTTCTTCACCCCTAACAATTTCTAACTATAGATAAGATGAAATCTCCTAGAGACTACGCAATACAAACCATCAAAGATGAGGCACAAGCACTGCTTGAACTGATTCCGAGTATTGATGAACAGTTCGACCGTGCTGTAGAACTCATTTACAGATGTCACGGAAAAGTGATTGTTACAGGCGTGGGTAAAAGTGGACACGTAGGTGCAAAAATTGCTGCCACACTAGCAAGTACAGGAACACCAGCATTCTTCATCAATCCACTCGACGTGTTTCATGGCGACCTTGGTGTAATGACTCGTGATGATGTTGTCCTGGCGATTAGCAATTCAGGTCTTACTGATGAATTGCTCCGATTCGTCCCAATGGTACTCCACATGCAGGTACCGATTATCGGTATGAGTGGCAACAAAGAATCACTGTTGGCAAAATATTCTACGGTTCATCTTAATGTGCATGTTGAGAAAGAGGCTTGTCCACTGAATCTTGCACCTACAAGTTCAACAACAGCGCAGATTGTCATGGGTGACGCTTTAGCCATTGCTCTTATGGAAAAGCGAAACTTCAAACCGGCTGACTTTGCTCAATTCCATCCTGGTGGCGAACTTGGAAGAAGACTTCTTACAACTGCAGCCGATGTTATGCGAACTGACGATCTTCCTATCATACCACAGGAGATGCATTTGGGTGAAGCCATTATCCACGTTAGCAAAGGAAAACTGGGACTTGGTGTATCACTTGAGGATGACAAAATTGCTGGACTCATTACCGACGGAGACATTAGAAGGGCTATGGAACGTTGGCAGGCTGAATTCTTTGATCATACAGTCAGCGACATCATGACAAGACAACCTAAGATTGTGTCTCCTACAACAAAAATTACAGAAATTCAACGCATCATGCAACGCCACAAGATTCATACGGTGCTTGTGGCCGATCAGGAGCGGCATTTATTAGGAATTGTCGACCACTATTCATGCATGGTATAATTAAACCTGAAACGACAAACATCTCAATTCATAGAAAATAATGGAGAATTATCGTTGTGAAGCAAGTATCAAGTAGCAGAAATGAAAAGAGAATATAACAAAAAACTGCAACAAGCGACGCGACTCATCGCCATTCTGTTACTTTGTAACTTTGTTTCCTTATTTCCTTCCAAAGCCCAGACTTCTGACTCTCTTCTTGTCAACCAATTAAGACAGGAAGGAGTGACATTTACGCCAAATAACAAAGTCAAACTGCTCATGAGTGGGCAGGAGAAATTTGACGATATGTTCGAGTGCATCCGCAATGCAAAGGAAACGATCCATCTGGAATATTTCAACTTTCGTAACGATTCTATCGCTATGCTTCTCTTCGACCTACTGGCTGAAAAGGCTAACGAAGGGGTGAAGGTTAGGGCTTTGTTCGATGCCTTCGGTAATGCCTCCAATAATCAACCCCTAAAAAAACATCATCTGAAAGAACTACGTCAGCGTGGAATTGAGATTTACAAGTTCGACCCTCTTCGCTTCCCTTGGATCAATCACGTTTTCAGTCGGGATCATCGAAAGATTGTCGTCGTTGACGACAGTGTTGCCTATACTGGTGGCATGAACGTAGCAGACTATTACATTAATGGAACACCCCAAGTTGGAACTTGGCGGGATATGCATTGCAGAATAGAAGGCGAAGAAGTTGAGACCCTTCAAAAAATATTCTGCAAGATTTGGAAGAAGACAACAGGTGAAGATATTCTGAATAACGATTCACTCGTAATAAAGGATATAGACCGAAATGTGGGAAACTCACTTGTGGGCATTATCAATCGAGAGCCCATTACATCAAATGAAATTATTCGCCAGTTCTACTATTACGCCATCGATGATGCCCAGGACAGCATCAAACTCGTAAATCCCTACCTCACCCTTAACAGAAAACTGAAAAAGAAACTTCGTAAGGCTGTCGAACGAGGGGTTAAAGTTGAGATAATGGCATCAACTCATAGTGACATTCCTCTTACTCCTGACTGTATGTTTTATAATCTCCACAAACTTATGAAAAAAGGTGTAGAGGTATGGATGTACGAACCAGGATTTCATCATACAAAAGTAATCATGGTTGATGGACGATTTTGCACAGTAGGCAGTGCCAATCTGAATGCTCGCTCACTAAGGTGGGACTATGAAGAAAATGCTGTAATTGTTGATTCTACCACTACTCAACAACTCTCTGAAATGTTCGACAACGACAAGAGAGATTCATTCAGGTTAACAAAAAAATCTTGGAACGAATTCAGAACACCTTGGCAAAAGTTCCGCGGATGGTTTGCTCATCTGCTTGCACCATTCCTTTAAACAATTTGTACACAAATATCAAAATGAGATTTCATTATAAAAAACCAATTTGGCAAACAATAGTAGCCGCTACATTATTTGTTGTATTAGCGATTCCTGCACAGGCAAACACAAAAAACGCTGTGCAGGCAAGACAAGTATTCAACAAAGCATTCGACTTAGTATTTGGCCAACAAGGTTGTTCTTTGAGATATGACATAAACCTGATTGGACTATACAAAACAAACGGAAATATCTGGCTAAAAGGCCTAAAAAGCAAATTTGTAGAAGGAAGATACTTGGCCTGGAACGATGGTACTAATTATTTCTTGGTCGACAATAAAAAGAAAACTGTTACGGCCCATAAAACAGAATCCGACAAAAAAGACAAATACTCAAGCAATTTCAAATTCTCACCAGAAGATTACAATTACTCAATAGAAAACACTCAAAAAGGATATCTCATTACATTAAAACTCAAACAAGGCCGAAAAGGTATGAAACTGATTAAGGCTTTAGTCAGCAAAAAAGACTATTCTCCTATTAATCTGCGAATTAAGGTTGCTTTCTTTTGGGCACACATCGATATCGACAACTTTAAAAGCGGAAATATCAATGATGCAATCTTCAAATTTCCCATGAAGCAATATATCGGTTACAAGTATATTGATAAGAGAAAGGAAGAATAGATTTATCCAACAAACGGACTTTCAGTTGAAAATCAAAATGAAGTTAAAGAATTAACTAGGATACATATAAGGAACAAGAAAAAAGTAATGCGTGTCATTACCTATTCATGACACGCATTACCTTTTCATAATATCGCTGAGTACGTTTAACGTTGTAATTCACACCACCATTCCATGATCGTATAGCCTTCTCAACGTTATTCTTGGGATTATACCAAGATTGAATCAACAGAAACATCTCCTTTGACTTCTGAATGTTCAGCCTGTCCGACAACTTATAGCGCTTCGTACTTTTTCTTTGCTTAAGTATTGCGTTACAGTCTTCTACGAGAATCGGAGTAATTTGCATCGCACCAACTTGATTTCCATTTTTTGCACGATGGTTTCCGTTACTTTCCACTTCGATAATTGCTTCCATCACTGGGGTCCAATCGAAATTCTTCGTTCTACTTCCATTGCCTGCTGCCAGAGCAGAATGTGGGTTCGTCAACAAAATTAACAATGCAACCACTGCATTTCTTACAAATTTATTCATAATCAAAAATTTAAGGAGTGCAGGCATCAGAAAAAGTAGCACATGCCCGAGGGTGATTAGCAATGAATGCAAAAAGGTAAGAATGATGATGGTTTCCGAATACAAACCTATTCTAAGATCCCTTTAATCACCTTAACTCCATTAGAATTCTTTCAATAAACTTCCAAAACAAAAGGAAGTATTATCTCTATTACGGGTGCAAAATTACGAAAAAAAAATGAGTCCCACAAGATTTGAATACCCTTTTCTACTTTTTTAAGATTTATAAACCCCTGAAAATCAGCACTTTTTGATTTATGTCAACTCTATAAAGGTTTGTTATTATCGCTTCTGGAGGCAATTTTCAAACTTATTTCAAAGAAAATTGATTCTTCACTGGAACTAAATATATAACAACTTTTAACTATAAAAAAAAGCCTCGCGCATCCTGTATTGAGGACACGCGAGGACTCGCTTTCGAAAAAAGGCAGCTACCTACTCTCCCACATTGCATTGCAGTACCATCGGCGCAAGCGGGCTTAACTTCTCTGTTCGGAATGGGAAGAGGTGGGACCCCGCCGCTATAGCCACCTGATATA
>JAILFH010000096.1 GCA_024697645.1 Prevotella sp. | reverse complement strand
CGTAGATAGCAAAGAGGGTGAAATGATTATAGATGAAAAGATGTCGCGGAAGAGAAAAAACAAAACCGAAGGAAACGGCAAACCAAGCGATCTTTGACTTATTGATACAGTATGCGAGCCAAGTAGGCTTGGCTACGCGGTCCTTTCCAAAGTAACAAAGTAACAAGGTAACAAAGTAACGATTGCCTTGCTAACGAGTTCAAAATGACGAGGTTCAGATGTAAAGCATGCCTTTAGACTATACAAAGGATGCCTTTATAGGTATATAAAGGATGCCTTTATAGGTATATAAAGCATGTCTTTATAGGTGTATAGAGGATAACTCTCTATGGTAGAAAGGACGTCTTTGTAGGGTAGAGAGCATACCTTTATAGGGGTACAGAGCATGCCTTTATAGGAGTAGGGAGCATTGCTCCGTAGGGTAGAAAGGATGATGGCACTCAATTTTTCCATCAAAACTTGCCGATATCGGCAAAAATTGTTATCTTTGTACCCGAAATTGGTCATAAACTTTGCCGATAAGAATTATGGAGTATCTATCTGTTAAGCAATTTGCCGAGAAATATGGCGTTTCTGAGCGTTCTGCCCGCAACTATTGCGCATTGGGAAGAATAGAAGGCGCATTCCTCACAGGAAAGACTTGGAACATTCCTGTTGATGCCGTTTTGCCTGGACGTAAATCAGCCAAGAAGATTTCTCCGTTATTGACTACACTAAGGGAGCAAAAGGCGATTAGGCTTAAAGGAGGTATTTATCATCGTACTCAGATTGACTTGACCTATAATTCGAACCACATAGAAGGCAGTCGTTTGTCACATGACCAGACACGCTATATCTTTGAGACCAATACCCTTGGCATCACGGATGAGGTTGTCAATATAGACGATGTACTTGAGACCGTTAACCATTTCGGATGCATCGACTATATCATTGATCATGCAGAAGCGAAACTAACTGAATACTTTATTAAGCAGTTGCACCTGTTACTGAAAAGCGGCACATCAGACAGCCGTAAAGATTGGTTTGCAGTGGGTGAGTATAAGCGATTGCCCAATGAAGTTGGGGGGATGGAGACCTGTCGTCCTGAAGATGTACACAAGGAGATGAAGGCCCTGTTGAAGGACTATAACTCCCAAAAGATTCATACTCTTGACGACATCCTTAACTTCCACGTTCGCTTTGAAAAGATTCATCCTTTCCAAGATGGTAATGGGCGTGTGGGTCGGCTATTGATGTTCAAGGAATGTCTCGCAGGAGGACACGTTCCCTTTATCATAACCGATGAACTGAAATTGTTCTACTACCGCGGTCTCCGTGAATGGGGCCACGTCAACGGCTACCTGACCGACACCTGCCTTTCTGCACAGGATAATTATAAGGAACTGCTGAACTACTTCAATATCAAGTTTTGAGGTAAAGGATTCCCCCTCCCAAGCACCACAATCATAAACTTATGCTGTCGCCATGACTGATGGCGGCAACAAAGCATAAGCCTATTTCCGAGGGCGTTACAGGATTTTCTTGGAGATGTAGTGGACGGGATACCAGACGGCGAGCCAACTGACAGCGATGACGGTGATGAAGACAAGAATGACATCGCTATAGTGGACGCTGACGGGATAGGCATTGACGACGAACATGCCGCTCTCAGACCCCATGCCGACGAGGCCGAACGTCTGCTGAAGCCAGCAGAGGAGCAGACCGAGCACAATGCCGAGAATGGCACCGAGGATGGCGATGAGACGGCCTTCGAGCAGGAATATCTTCTTGATTTGCTGGTCGTTGGCACCGAGATTGCGGAGCGTGACCACATCTTCCTTCTTGTCGATGATGAGCATCGAGAGGGAGCCAATGATGTTGAAGCAAGCCACGATGAGAATGAAGGTGAGGAAGATGTAGGCAATGAACTTCTCAATCTGCATGATGCGGAAGGTGTCAGCCTGCTGTTCGTAGCGATCGAGCACCTTATACTTCTCGCCGGCGATTTTCTTCATCTCGCGCTTCGTGGCACTGAGGTTGCTGCCGTCCTTGAGTCGCAGTTCGAGCGAGGAGAGCATGCCCTGCTGGGCGAAGACGCGGCGTGCGAAGCCTATTGGGGCGAGGATGTAGTCCTTGTCGTACTTGCCCTGTCGGGTGGAGAACACGACGCCAGGCATGAGGAGCGAGTCAACCTCAAAGCCGTCCGTCGGATTCGACAAGTCGAGTTGACCTTCGCGGCGCGGGGCGTAGATATGGATGAAGTCGCCGAAGCGCACACCGATGCCCAGGTCCTGAGCCAGACGAATGCCGAGCGTTCCGTATTCGAGGTCGGCAGCATGCAGACTGAACTCGCCTTCGCCATAGACAATCTCATTGATGTGGGTGAGTTCCGAGAAATTATCGTCGACACCCTTCAGATTGATCATTGCCTGCCTGCCGTTGTAGATGGCGAGAGCCTGGTCCTCAACCGTCTCAGTGGCCACGTCGACCTGCGGCAACTGGCGGATTTGCGTGAGAATGGGGTCGTCGCTCGGAACGGTTTTACCTTCTGCCGGCACCACCTTGATTTGAGGGTCGAACTGCGTGAAGAACGAAGCCACCATATCGTGGAATCCGTTGAACACGCTGAGTACGATGATGAGTGCCATTGTAGCCACAGCAACGCCTACCACCGAGATGAACGAGATGACGTTGATCGCGTTGGTAGATTTCTTCGAGAAGAGATAGCGCCGGGCTATGTAGAAGGGGAATTTCATTTCTTGAGCAGTTCGTCGATGCGGTCGATGTAGTCGAGTGAATCGTCGATGAAGAAGCGAAGTTCGGGAATGATGCGCACCTGATTGCGGATGCGCGTACCGAGTTCATAGCGAATGGTCTTCATGTTGGAATTCACGTTCAGGATGATTTCCTCGCCGCGCTCGCTGGGGAATACGCTCAGGTAGGCGGTGCAGATGCTGAGGTCGGGCGACACCTTCGTGCGTGTCACCGAAACCATCACACCATGCATGGAACGTGTCTGTTCCTGAAAGATCTGAGCGAGTTCCTTCTGCAGCAGTCGTGCTATTTTGTTTTGTCTTGTCTCTTGCATAGTTGTCTTTTCTAATTGCGTGCAAAATTACGAATAAGTGAGATAAAATCCAAATTTTATTTGAGTTTTTCCGACCGAACGTAATTTCTGCAAAGGTACGAATTAGCAAGGACAATGCAAAATAAAACGGATTTTATTTTCATTGCCTTGCCTGAGAGTCACTGCCGCGGGGCAGTCAGTTTCCCTATCTCACTCCAGTCGCGAACTTGCAACTCACGCGGTTGCCGTCAGCGTCGGTGGCGCGGCCGATGTAGAGGCCTGCAGCCAGATGGGAGACGTCGAGTTGGGCACGGCCCGAATGGAGGGCAACGGTGGTGGACTCGACGAGTTGTCCGCCCGTGGTGTAGATATCGATGCGTACGTTGCCCTGATTCTCGCCCTTGACGAGCAGACGCGGGCTGGCGTAACTGAGTTTCAGGCCGTTGGCACTGGCGACGAACTGAGTGCCGATGTTCAGTGCGGTCTGGTCGGTCACGTTGTCGTAACTGTTGAGCAGGTTGGGCTTCTCAATCGTGGGAACGGTCATCGCGTAGATGTCGTTGCCACCATCGGGATAGCGTCCGTAGGTATGGTTGCCGTCGTGGGCTTCGTAGCGGAGCACGTCGGTCCAACTCTTGTCGGCAGAGGTGAGCATCACGCTGCCGCCCTCGGCTGAGAGTTTGAACGAGGCGTGGAGAGCCTGACGCGTGGTAGCGAGTTTGTCGCACCAGACGAGCAGTCGGCCATGAGCGGGAATGACGGTGTTGGTGCCCAGTCCCTCGGCACTAATCTGATACTTCTCCGGCTTCGAGGTGTTGTCGGTCAGATAATAGCCGGCGATGTCGATAGGCTGATCGGTGGTGTTGTAGAGTTCCACCCAGTCGTTCTTGTTGCCGTATTCGTTGACGTAGATGGAGTTGGCGGCGCTGATCTCGTTGATGCGAACGGGATTGATGCCAGCAGCCTTGCGCTCAGCATCGGTCATCGAACGATAGGATGCGGTGAGGTTGACGCTGCCCGTGGGGAGGTCGATCTCAGCATTGGTGCTGAAGTAGGAGGCTTCGCCAGTGGTGAGTTGACCCGTGAGTTGGGCGTCCCAGTAGATATCGGACGAACTCGCCGACGTGTTGTGAACCTCGACAGCCATCGAGTTGATACCTTTCTTGAAGAGAGAACCCTTCAGTTCGATAGTGCCTTCGAACGGCTCGCTGCCAGACCATGTGGACGAGAACGTGTTGAACGTGATGGTGCCTGTGGGCATGTTGTAGCGAGCGGCTTCGGTGCCGTTGATATAGACGACGAAACCATCGTCGCAGGCATAGTTCAGATTGAACACAGCGTTGCTGGCAGGTGCATCGGAGAGCGTGAACGAGCGGCGGAAGTAGTAGGTGGGATACTTGTTGCTGGAGTTGCTGCCATAGGAAATGGTGGTGGCGACGCCGTTCATGCCATAGCCTAAAGGCGCATTGGCACGACTCCAGGAAGAGGTGCTGTAGCCAGAGGAATTCCAGTTGATGCCGTCGAGGCTACCCTTGTCGTAGTAGTACCACGACGAGGCTTTCGGGAAGATCTCGGTCTGATTGCCTCCACCAGAGAGCCAGCCCTGGAACACGGTTCCTGCGGGTGCTACGGCCTTCAGTTTGGCAGGCTGGAAGAGATTGCCGCTGAACTTGCCAGTAGGAATGTTGACATTGTTCACTTCGATGCGGGCGCCTTCGGTGTCGCTGCTGAGGGTGACAGCCTGTGCCGTTCGGCCGCTCAACTGGAAGGTGCTGTAGTTCTGCAAGCCGCGAATCATCGCGCTGTTGCGGTTGTTGAACCGGTTCTTCAGCGAGTTGGCGGTGTTGTAGGGCGAGTCGCCATTGAGCGCCATTGCGGGACCTGTGATAGCCGAGAGCGAGTCGATGATCTGCGTGCAGCGAGACTGCTCGAACACGCTGCCGCCCATCATGCAATAGGTGTCGATGAACTGGCGGCGGAAACTGGCATTCTGCAGCAACTGACGGAAGAGGCGCACGAGGGTGTTGTCGGTGACGAGCACTTCGCCGCCTGGATAGAGCGCGTTGAAGTGGTAGTTGTACTCCATGCCCATGAAGTAGTTGAACATGTTGTCGCTGTAGGAGAAGGAGCCGTCGGTGTCGAACAGCACGAAGCGGAATCGGCCGCCGTCCTGATAGCGGAACGCCTTGACGTTGTTGCGGGTCCAGTCGCTACTGCCGAGATAGAATTCAGCAGCCTGATAGTTGATGTATTCGTCGACGTCGAGCAACTGGCGAATCTCCTGATAGACATCGTCGTCGGCTGCGTTGGCAGAGAGTTCGAGCAGATGTTGGAACGCCTCGTCGGTGCCGCACTTCTGGACGTAGAACGAGTCGGGCGAGATTTCGAACTGGTCGATTTCGTCGTCGTCCCAGCCGTAGTTGGCATAGACGTAGTGCTTGTTGTTGGGCTCGCGCACGTTCATCACACCGATGTAACGACCGTTGACGAACTCATGAACGGGCTGATAGGATTGTCCGTCGATGTCGATGCCCGAGGTCTGGACGATGGTCTGAACGGCGGGGTCGAGGAAGCGGCACTGCGTGTCGTTGCCGCCATTGCGGATCTGCAGGGTGCGGTTGTTGATGTAGGGCTTGGCCGTGAAGAACGGGTAGGGAAGTTTCTTCGAGCCGCCCAGTTCCTTGCTGCCCTTGAGTTTGAACGAATGAGGCTCCCAGGCGCGACTCCATCCGCCGCACATCTCGAAGTTGACGTCCTGATTGAGCACCATTTCGCCATTAGCGTCGATGTAGGAGAAGTTGACGGGACGCTCCCAGTTCATGTTCCAGTTGCAGGGCGAGGACTGTCCGTTGCCGGGTCGGCCGTTTGTGCCGCGCACATAGACGCCGATGGAGTCGTCGTAGAGGAAGTCGGGATCGCTGACGACGCTCACCACGGGGAGCATGTAGTCGCGGTCGCGATAGATGAACGAACGGGTGGTGACGGGCGAGGCCAGATAGCCCATGGCGAAGAGGCGGAAGCGGTACATCGACGTCTGATTGATGACGAAGAGTCCGGAACTGCTGCTCATGCCGTTGGTACGCGAGGGCAGGGTGCCGTCGGTGGTGTAGCGGAGTACGCAACCAGCGGGAATCTCTACGTTCAGCGTGACCTGACCCGTGAAGAGTTGCGAAGGCTGATCGACCACGGGAGCGGCCAACTGCAGTTCGGCAAACGTTGACTTGGCGTTGGAAGCGCCGGGCGTGGGTCTTTCGGTGAGTCCCCAGACGCTGCCGCCATCGGTGGTGCGGGCGTAACTCACGCGCTGGAGCGAGGCGGGATAGTCTTGCTGGGCAATGACCTTACCCTGAGCATTGCTGATGTAGAGCGTACCTCCGTCCACATCGAGTTTGAACTGCGCGTTCTGGCGGCGAATGTCGTTGCTGTCGAACCAGACGACGTAGTAGCCGTGGGCAGGAATCGTTCCCATATCGGCAGGCGTGTACCACTTCTTCAGGTCGCTGGGGTCGTCGCTCATGTAGATGCGGTCGAGTTGAGCGGCTTTGTCGGTGGGGTTGTAGAGTTCCACCCATCCGTCGAAGTTGAAGGCGGGACTGACGAACTCATCGATGTTGGAAGCCATAATCTCGTTGATGACGAGCGACTCAGAGGTGGCGTCGTTGCTGGTGACGTTGACCGACATGCTAATCGTGATGTTGCTGCTGTCGGTAGTGCGTGCATAGATCTGTGCATAGCCCTTGCTAATACCCGTGATGGCTCCGTTCTCATCGACTGTGGCAACGCTCTCGTCGGAACTGCTCCAGGTGAGTTTCTTATAGGTGACGTTCGAGGGCGAGAAACTGACGGTGGGCGTAAAGGTTTCACCGACGATGATCTCCTTCTTCGTAGGCTCAATGCTCAGTCCTGTGCAGAGCACCACTTCGCCGTAGTATTCCAGTCGGAAGTTGTCGAAGAGGCACCAGTTGCCCTGTATCCAGCCCTGATTGCGAAGTCCGAGTTGCAGTTCGCCGCCATCGTGTTCGAATTCCATGTGGTTCCAGTAGGCACCGCGGTTGAAGGCTTCCGTGCCGCTCTCCATCGTATTGGGGAAGTAGATCTGTTCCCATGTGTCGTAGTTCCAGTAACCCCAGCAGCCGTCGGGCACATTGTTGTCGAAACTAAAACTGTAGATGCTGACAATGGGCTGCTCGGCGTCGCCGGCATACATCATGCCCGTGATGTCCTCGCTGTTGTTGAGATAGTTCTGATAGCCGGGATCGTTGTCCTGACAGCGATAGTACGACTGCACGGAGAAACGATACTGACCAGCGGGGAGTATGCTGATAATCTGATAGAGATCCCATGTGCCGTTCCAGAATTCCATCGCCTCGCAGCGCACAGCCTGCGAACCTGCGTTGGACGAATAGGTCCAACCCACATTAGTGTTGCCATCGAAATTGGGGTTCACGAGATATTCTTCGGTGACGTCAATCCAGTTTTTTTCAGCGTAAGACTGAAGTGGGGCCAGAGCACACAGCAGTGTGACCATAAGGCCCATTAATGTTGTCTTTTGTATCATCGTAGGAGTTTAGTTTCCTGATTATGTTTGATAAAATCGCCGCAAAGGTACTCACAATTAGCGTAATAATCAAATTTCAGAGGCATTTTAAGATTTTTTGTGACCAATCATAGCCTGTTCTCGCAAATAATTTGCTACTTTTGTAAAAAATTGTAAGAAAGGAAACAAATTAAACAGGAAAAACGTATGATCAAGAAATTATTTGTTATCATGGCCGTAGCGCTGATGCCGCTCGTTGCCAATGCACAGTTTGAACAGGGGAAAATCTATTCGGGTGCTTCGCTCACGGGTCTGAACCTGAGTTATAGCGGTCTGGAGGAATTCAACGTGGGACTGCAGGCTCAGGTCGGTACATTTGCTGCTGACAACCTTCTGGTTTATTGTCAGGGTGGATGGAACCATCAGGGAAGCAGCGTGAAGACCGATCAGGTAGAACTGGGACTCGGTGGACGCTACTACATTCTGCAGAATGGTATCTTCCTCGGTGCTAACTGCAAGTACGTTCACGGCGCAGGTGGCTACAACGACGTGATGCCTGGTGTTGAGGTGGGCTATGCCTTCTTCATTAGCCGCACCGTGACGATAGAGCCTTCTATCTACTATCAGCAGTCGTTGAACGACCATAGCGACTACTCGAAGGTGGGATTGAAGGTCGGTTTCGGAATCTACCTGTAATCGCGGAGGTTGATAGGGGAGAGGATCTCTCAATACCTTTTGCTGCGTAAAGCAATCCCCTTGCTGTGTAAAGTAATCCCCTTTGTTGCGTAAAGCAGTCCCCTTTGTTGCGTAAAGCAACCCCTTTGCTGCGTAAAGAAATGATGAAATTGGTTCACACGTGAGCCTTTCTCATCTGAAGCATTAGCCCTGCTGCATGAGATATTCTCGCGGCAGGGCTATTTTTTTGTGTTTTTGGGGAGTTCAGAAGTTCAGAAGTTCGGGAGTTCAGGAGAGTTTTTCGAGGAATGAGGAACGAGGAAGGAGGAACGAGATTACTTTTGCAGTAGTGCTTCTTAACCGCTTAGGTATTTGCGAGAAATTAGGAGCGAGAAGACTTTTGCACAAGTGATACTGAATCTCTTTAATCTCTTTAGGTTTTGGGGAGGATTGAGGCAAATCTTTTTTGGAAGAATCCGAGCATGAAGGACATTTCTCGTTTCTCGCTCCTCCTTCCTCGCTCCTCGAAAAAACAATAAGAGGCACCAGCCGTTGTGACTAGTGCCTCTTTGTATTTTAGTTGTTGTATTCCTGCCAACTCTTCACGGGGATATCCTCGAGTTTCAGATGGGTGAAGGCTCGGATGAAGGCCTTTGCCAATCTTACGTTTGTCATCAGAGGAATATTGTGGTCGATGGCTGCACGACGAATGCGATAGCCATTGGTGAGTTCTCGCTTCGAGTGATTCTTCGGAACGTTCACAATCAGGTCAATTTCGTGGTTGCTGATGAGGTTCATCACCTGAACGGGAGCGTCAGTACTGATTTCCTCATCGGGCCAAGCAACTGCTGTAGCCTTCACGTTGTTGTCGTTCAGATAGCGTGCTGTGCCTCGTGTGGCATAGACCGTGAATCCCTTCTCAACGAGCATCTGAGCAGCCTCGAGCATGTCAACCTTACCCTTGGCGCCACCTGATGAGATGAGTACGCCGCGCTTCGGAAGACGATAGCCTGTGGCGATGAGAGCGTTGAGCAAAGCCTCGTCGAGCGAATCACCCAAACAACCAACCTCACCCGTCGACGACATATCAACACCCAGAACTGGGTCGGCATTCTGCAGACGTGCAAACGAGAACTGCGAAGCCTTCACACCGATGCGGTCGATATCGAATTCGTTCTTGTCGGGACGCGAATAGGGCACGTCGAGCATAATCTTCGTGGCGGTCTCAATGAAGTTGCGCTTCAGAATCTTCGAAACGAACGGGAACGAACGAGAGGCGCGCAGGTTGCATTCGATTACCTTCACCTCGCGGTTCTTGGCGAGATACTGAATGTTGAACGGACCGCAGATATTGAGTTCCTTCGCAATCTTACGCGAAATCTTCTTGATCTGTCGTACGGTGGAGAAATAGATGTGCTGAGCGGGGAAGATCATCGTAGCGTCGCCCGAGTGAACACCTGCGTATTCAACGTGCTCGGAGATAGCGTACTCAACGATTTCGCCCTGATCGGCAACAGCGTCGAACTCGATTTCCTTCGTGTCCTGCATGAACTGCGAAACAACCACGGGATAGTCCTTCGACACTTCAGTAGCCATATCGAGGAAGCGGTGGAGTTCCTCATCGTCGTAGCAGACGTTCATGGCAGCACCCGAGAGCACGTAACTGGGACGCACCAGAACGGGATAGCCCACTTCCTGCACGAACTCCTTGATGTCGTCGAACGAGGTCAGGGCGCGCCAGCGGGGCTGGTCGATGCCGAGTTTGTCGAGCATAGCGGAGAACTTATCGCGGTTTTCAGCGCGGTCGATATTGACGGGGCTTGTACCCAGAACGGGAACGTGCTGACGATAGAGTTTCATTGCGAGGTTGTTAGGAATCTGTCCACCTACGGAAACGATGACACCACGGGGCTGTTCGATGTCGATGACGTCGAGCACGCGCTCCAGCGACAGTTCGTCGAAGTAGAGGCGGTCGCACATGTCGTAGTCTGTGGAAACGGTCTCGGGGTTATAGTTGATCATCACGCTCTGATAACCCTGACGGCGGGCTGTCTCGATGGCGTTCACCGAGCACCAGTCGAACTCTACGCTCGAGCCGATGCGGTAGGCGCCACTTCCCAGAACCACGATTGACGGGGCTGTGTGGGGAGCATTCGAGAGACGCGTGTTTTCGTCCTTCGTGTATGTGAAATAGAGATAGTTGGTCTCCTGCTCGGAAGCAACGGTGTCGATGCGGCGAACCTGCGGCAGAATACCACGCTGCTTGCGCTCGCGGCGTACTTCCAGATTCTCCTTCTCCATATTTGTATGGTCGGGCTTCAGGATGAAGCGTGCAATCTGGAAATCGCTGAAGCCAGCCTGCTTCACCTCAACGAACAACTCGTCGGTCAGTTCGTCGAGGGAGTTCAGTTTCTGCAGTTCGTGCTTCAGGTCGACGATGTGCTTCAGACGCTCCAGGAACCACTTGTCAATCTTTGTGAGTTCTTCGATGCGGTCAATCGAATAGCCTTCCTCCAAAGCCTGTGCGATAGCGAAGATGCGCAGGTCGGTAGGATTCTGAAGGGCGTCGTCGAGATTGTCGAAGCGAGTGTGGTCGTTGCCCACGAATCCGTGCATGCCCTGACCAATCATTCGCAGACCCTTCTGAATCATTTCCTCGAAACTGCGGCCGATAGACATGATTTCGCCCACTGACTTCATCGATGAACCAATCTGACGGCTCACGCCAGCGAACTTCGTGAGGTCCCAGCGAGGAATCTTGCAGATCATATAGTCGAGACTCGGAGCCACGTAGGCCGACTGCGGTGTGCCCATACGACCAATCTGGTCGAGCGAGTAGCCCAGGGCAATCTTTGCGGCAACGAAGGCGAGAGGATAACCCGTAGCCTTTGAGGCCAATGCGCTCGAACGCGACAGACGGGCGTTGATCTCGATGATGCGGTAGTCGTTGGTTTCGGCGTTGAACGCAAACTGAATGTTGCATTCGCCGACGATGTTGAGGTGCTTCACGCAACGGATGGTGATTTCCTGAAGCATCTTCACCTGCTCATCAGTGAGCGAACAGGTCGGAGCAACGACGATGGACTCGCCCGTGTGAATGCCGAGCGGGTCGAAGTTCTCCATCGAAGCCACTGTGAAGCAGTGGTCGTTCTTGTCGCGGATGCACTCAAACTCGATTTCCTTCCAACCCTTCAGCGACTCTTCGACGAGAATCTGTGGGGCGAAGGTAAAGGCACTCTCAGCTAGTTCGCGGAATGTGGCCTCGTCGGGGCAGATGCCCGAGCCCAGACCACCCAGTGCGTAGGCTGAACGGATCATGATGGGGAATCCAATCTCGTGGGCAGCCTTCAGTGCGTCTTCCATCGACTCTACAGCGTGGCTAACGGGTGTCTTCAGTCCAGCCTCGTCGAGTCGGCGTACGAATCGGTCGCGGTCCTCAGTGTCCATGATTGCCTCAACGCTAGTGCCCAGAACTTCAACACCGTATTCTTTCAATACGCCTGTCTGATAGAGTTCCGTACCACAGTTCAACGCTGTCTGACCTCCGAAGGCAAGCAGGATGCCGTCAGGACGCTCCTTCTTGATAATCTCAGTCACGAAGTGAGTCGTAACGGGCTGGAAATACACCTTGTCGGCAATGCCTTCCGACGTCTGAATAGTGGCAATGTTTGGATTGACGAGTACGCTCTGAATACCCTCCTCACGCAAAGCCTTTAGGGCCTGCGATCCCGAGTAATCGAATTCGCCTGCCTGTCCAATCTTCAAAGCACCGCTGCCCAGCACCAGCACTTTGGATAATTTTTTATTTATCATGATTCTCTGGTTTGTATTCTATTCCAGGCTGCAAAGTTACAAAAAAACGAGCGCAGTGCAAAGGGAATTCACATTTTTCTTCGATTATTCTTTCCCAATTCATTTTTCTCAACAAACCAATAATAGAAACTATAGAAAGTATGCGAAATTTATGCGCGAAAGAAGAGAGAGGCCAATTTACAATTTACAATTTACAAATGACAAATATGATTAGTTTTGTGGCGATGGTTGCTAGACTTTAGTTGGCGGGTTTATTGTCCTTAGGTGGTTCTTTGTTTTCCCTGTCACATTCTTAAAACGAGCAAAATCGGGGTTGTTTGTTACCTTGTTACTTTGTTACCTTGTTATTTTGCCTTGTTACATTGAAAAAGAAAGGACCGCGGCAAGCATTCTTACTGCGGTCCTAATTGGTTATTTTGTCAACGAATGATTTTGGATTTATTTTGCAATGATGTTAGAAGGGATGTTAGAGTTTTCTCCCTTTTTGAAGCAAGTGTTAAAACCGTGCTTGTGGGAATCAGAGCGTCATCAGATAGTCGATGACCTGCAAGGCATTCTCGGCATTCATCATGTCGAGTTTGTTTGCGCGGGTGTATGCCTTGATTTCCTTCTTCTTGTCGGGGAAAGCCTTGAGTACACTCTTCATGCCTTTCACGCCGTACTCCCGGCCGTTCTTCGTGAAGTAGTAGGTGCTTTGGTTCTTGTTCTTCCAGACATCGAGGTTCAATCCGCTGCCGCCACTCTGTGTCGCATTGCTAAACGCATTGTTTAGTCCACTTGTCAATGACATGTCTCCCATGCCCAGATTATCGAAGATTTCCACTTTCTTTGATGGAACCTGTGACGTGCCATAGGCACCTACATATCCTTTGTTGACTTTCGTTATATGCCATGCAACATTATAAACTATTCCATTGGGCCGCTTTACGACTTCACAGAACGAATTATTGTGATAAGTCCACTTGCTGTCACTGATGAAGATGGTGTCAACCAATTGCGGGTTAATGAGTTCCATGAGTTGTTCTCCCTGCTTGTACATAAATTTAAGATTAACAACATCATAATTTCCCATGACCTGGAATGCCGACCCATTCTTATAGGTTATCTTTGTCGGAATGAAATCTGGATAGAAATAAATCCTACTCTGCTGAGCCTTACCTACAAGGCAGATAAAGAGAAAGATCATTACCCAAAGTTTACGCATAAAGGAAATATTATTAAATAAGTGAGTATGCATAACAATCTGAATGTGGAGATGCGCCGCGGCGCATCTCCACATTTTGAAACAGTTACCTTATCTTTTTTCTGGCGATTAATAGTTTGGACCTGCACCAAATTCAGGAGCACCTTTGTCATACCATACGCGTTCCTTGCTCAGGATGTCAGGATGCGTACCGTCGCAATAGGTGAAACCCTGCTGTGAGAAGGCGGCATCCATCTGCTCTTTCATTGTATTGGTCACATTAGGAGCAACTTGATAGAGGCGACGTGGAATCTGATTGCTCGGTTTCATGGTCACCCAAGGAATCATGGTGCTACCCACCTTGGGAACGCCAGAACGACGGGCTGTCACGAACTGATCAACAGGCTGGTAGAAGAAGTGCAGATAGAGCTGGATATAGATCTTTTCCAGGTCGCTTGCCTTATTACCAGTAAGCTTATAGTCGTCGTGAGTGAGCATGGCGTCAATCATTTCTGTTCCATAAGTGATAGGAGCATCGCCAAGACCTTCGTAGCACTGGTTTTCAGTCCAATAAGGAATTTTATTGAGCGTTGCCAACTGATTATATTCCTCGGCAGAGGCACGCAGTGCTGTTTCAAAGTATTGCTGTGCGGTCTTAGGAAGTGAAGCTCCCAGCGTCTTGAACTCAGCAAGATAGAGGTTCATCTCTGCCGTACTCATCGTCATACCCCACCAAGGCACATCGTCAGTATCTTGGATAGTACGTCCACTGGGACGTGTGGGGAATGTGAAGTCGCAACGTCCACGAACAAGCTCCTCGTTAAAGGTGGAATAAGGACGATAGGTCTTCGAGGCATCGCCTTCCGTGACCTGCCATCTGGTAGACACAAAGTAGTTGTAGGGACCTACATACTGCTCCTGCTCACTGATGTCAAGGCCAATGGGGATTCCATAATAGCGCACCCAAGGCTCGCCCTGTCCCTTCCAGGCCTTAAAGACCTTCTTTCCATCAGCGTCTACTTCATATTCCACATTGTCAAGGATGTATTGTGGAATTTCAGACTTCACGGTACCTTCCTTATCGGCTGCCTGAGCATCGAAGAAGGACTGGATGACTTCCTGATTGAACGAGTTCTTCGTGAACATCACGAGCATGCGAGGATCCTCATTTTTCTTCATGAAGTCAATGACGTTTTTACTCGATGCTCCAAGGCTCACACTATTACCTGTCTGATAAGCGTAGTCGCCTCTGTCGGCATCACCGCCTTCAGCACTCTTCTCGCTGCGATTAAAAATGTAGTCATCAGAAAGGCCACTCATCACATTGGCATCGCTAGCACCTACCTGCTGAGCAATCTCAAATGCTTTGGCTTTGTTCTGATGAAGCAAGCGTACGGCTATCTTAAGCTTCAAGCCATTAGCAAACTTGCGCCACTTTGCAACGTCACCGCCATAGACGATGTCGTTCTTTCCCGGGCTGATTTGATCAGAAGCGGCAAATGCGGCAAGGTCGGCATCAAGTTCATTGAGCCAAATATTGAAGAGTTCTTCCTGAGTGTCGTACTTCGGTGTGAGTGTGCCACCATAACGAGCCTTTACGGCTTCTGTATAAGGCATAGAACCTGTCAAGTCGGCGTCATTGATAGCCAAAGAAACTGCAAGCACGTTGGCCATGGCTTTCTGTGCCTGATATTTTTCGGCATCTTCCATACGCGAAAGTGCATCTTCAATTTCATTTTCATATTTTTTCACGCCGACATACTGCGAACCCATACCTCCAAGTTCAGCAAGCTGATTGAAAAGGCCGCCATAGCTTCCGCTGGGCGTATATGCCTGAACAAGCTGCGTCGTATATGAACCGTCATAATACCAGAGGAGGTAGTCAAAAGGTTGGAAGGAAGTCTGAGCCTGTGTCAGCAAGAAGTTGATATCAGGCGTACCAATTTTTGCAGGATCGGTATTGATTTCTGCATAATCGTCTTTGCTGCAGCTAACGGTGAGCATAGCACCAGCCATCATCATGGCTGTCAAAGACATGGTCAGTATTCTGTTGTATTTCATAATCTTAATAAAGTTATGCGTTAGAATGAAGCATTAATTGTGAACAGATATTGAGCGGTGTAAGGTGCGAACGAACGCATGCGGAACATGGCAGCACCAGTACCTCTGACACCTTCAGGATTCTCATGGTTAGGAGCCGTATTCAGAAGATATCCGAGGTTACGTCCTGTAACGGTCAGCGAAAGAGACTTGGCACCTATATACTTATAGATACTGCTGGGGAAGTCGTAGGACAATGACACTTCACGAAGCGAAATATAATTCAACTCCTTAAACCAGTCATCGTTGATAACACCGACGCCCCAGTTGTTGTTCAGGTAGTAATACGATGTGAGGTGAGCGTACTCCACTAGACCTTGATCGAAGCATTCCTGATAGGTCTTTCCGGAAACATCCACGCCATCAATAGACTGTCCCTGTCCGAACACGATGTCAGGAATGAAACCATCAGTATAGGTGATACCCGGATGCTCCTTGCTTTCCCATGTGATACCCTTACGCCAGTCAAGGGTTGCTCCCGTCACACCGTATGCATTTCCGTAGTGTGAACCGTAGGATGCAACGTAACCACCGAAGCGGCCGTCAAGCATAACGTAGAGGCGCAGGTTCTTGTAGCGCAATGTGGTATTGATAGAACCCAAGAAGTCGGGAATCATCGAACCGACCTCTTCTACAACACCTGCACGCTGTGCATAAGGGGTACGGAGAGTAGTATTCCAGGAAGCAACTATTCTTCCTTGGTCATCTCTCTTCGGCATGGCATCAGACATCAGCAAACCGTAGCTGCCACCCACCTTTGCAACAGAACCAATACGATAGTTACCATAGTCGGGCGAACCGTCGAGGGTAATATAGCTAGCTACGTCAGGATGCAACTCAACAATCTTGTTGTCGTTCTTGGTGTAAGTGAAGTTCAAATCCCACTGCCAATCCTTCGTCTTGACGGGAGTTGTGTTCAGAGCCAATTCAACACCGCTATTCTGAATATTACCCGCATTTACCAACTCGGAGGAGACACCTGACCACGAGGGAACACTGATTGCCATGATCTGATTCTTTGTATTCTCCTTATAGTAAGTAAAGTCAAGTCCGATGCGATTGTCTAAGAAGTGCCAATCGAGACCTACTTCCCATGAAGTCTTCTTTTCAGGCTTAAGGTCGGTACTCTTAATCTGCCTGGGAAGTTCAAGACCGTAAACCTTCTCACCATTCTTCGTGTAGGTCACGAGGTTATAGCCAGAGTTGATGTAATAAGGATCGGTATCGTTACCTACCTGAGCCCAAGAAGCTCTGATTTTACCGAACGTAATCCACTGAGGGAGTTTTTCCTTAAAGGTCTCCGTAACAATCCACGAACCAGATACGGAAGGATAGAAGTAAGAGAAGTTACCACGACCAGAAGTGTAAACCAAAGACGAAGACCAGTCGTTACGACCTGTTATGTCCAGGAACACCTGGTCTTTCCAGCTCATACCAACCTGACCAAGCGTACTAACGATTCTCTTTGTGTTATACTTATAGGCTTCAAATTTTGCCTGATTGACAGAGTTACCAATGAAGTACTGGTTGTGTACAACAAGACCACCACTCGTGCTTTCGCCATGATAAGTAGCATGCTGGTTGAAATATTCCTGACGCAAGAAACCATGGATTTCAAAATCTTCATTCAGTTGTTTCTGGACATTAGCACCGATATAAGCATTTTCTTGCTTAATGTTGCGATGACTGATGGAGTAGGAACCACCTTCGTTTGCATAGCCAGAACCAGGATATTTACCCTCACTATCAATATAATAGTAGTTCAAGTTACCACCTACATTGAAGCTGAGCCAATCAGTAGCGTTCACTGTTACATTAACTGTTGGGCGTACGGTAGTTTCTACCTGCTTGTAGTCATCCTCATAGATGCTCCACCACAGTCCGCGTCCAGGCACAGAGCGATAAAGATCGCCATAAGTACCATCAGCAATACCACCATGAGGGCCTTTATAAAGGTGTTTGTACTTGTTGACATCATATTCACGCATGAACGAAGTCAAGAAATACTCACCGATATTGCGCTGGGCGTTGCGCGGTGTAGACTGCACGAAGTTGATAGAGAAGTCTACTGAAACATGCTTTGAAATACGCTGGGAAGCCTTACCAAGGAAAGAGTAACGGTTAAATGTGTTACGCGGCGTCGTTCCCTTATTATATTTGTAAGAAGCTGACACATAGAAGGTAGTGTTGTCGTTACCACCTTGCAGCGAAATGTTTGTATTTGTATTGAAACCAGTGTCGTAAGCATCTTTGTAGTTGTTCTTATAGATATTAAGAGGTCCGTAAGTACCATCATACTGCTCGAACTCCTTACCAGCGGCCCAGGAGATGTGAGGTCCCCAAGCCCACTCTGATGCATAGCCTCCATGCTGCTCAATCATAGAATACTTACCTTCGCTGTTGCGAGAATAGGACAGCGGATCCCA
>JAILFH010000085.1 GCA_024697645.1 Prevotella sp. | reverse complement strand
CTGGTAAGGACTATAACGACTGACAACGGGACGGAGTTCTGTAGCCACAAGGCAATAGCGAGGGGACTGGATACCACGGTCTACTTCACAGATCCATATTCCTCATGGCAGAAAGGTTCCATAGAGAATGCGAATGGACTCATAAGGCAGTATATACCCAAATCATCGCCCATAAAACATCTCAAGGACAGGGACATTGATGAAATTGTTGCAAAAATCAATACAAGACCAAGAAAAAAACTCAATTTTTCAACTCCAGTTGAGAAGTTTTCCAATTACTTGTTGTAAATTTGCACTTGCTTGTTGAATTCGCGTTATGTTAAAATTTGTAAATTGTTTCATGTTACATGTTACATGTTACATTAAGCACCAACCAACCCTGCAGAACACCCTTGCTTCCTATGGGTTATATTATATTATAATATATAAATATATTATAATATAATATAAAATTCTACTTCTTACAATTTATAAAATTTTAAATCAAATATCTTTCAGTTTTTAGTCTTATTGATTACCGCGCCAAATTTGCTTGCTGTTGCTACGACCTTATTGTAACATGTAACATGTAACAATGTAACAAATTTCTGTGTCTTTTCCTGATTGGGTTGACAGCCGTACTGAAAAGGTTGACAAAACAGAGGCGACCGATGCCGAAGCACCAGCCGCCCCTACACATTTCTTTGAACAAAGTTTAATATAACCTATTTCAGAGTTTGTTTTATATCCTCTATGTCTTTTATGTCCAGATTAAACCATTCTCCCCTAATTCGCTTACTAGCATAAACTCTATGTAATGAAGCCTCTATAGGAAATGAATGTTAGACTCTCGTGAAAATACGATGGGCGTTTTCGTTGGTTTGTCGGTTTAGTTCCTCGGGACTCACTCCATAGGCTTCGGCGAGGCGCTGAAGGACGAGAGCGACGAAAGCAGGTTCGTTGCGCTTGCCACGATTGGGAACGGGCGCCATATAGGGACAGTCGGTCTCGAGAACGATGCGAGAAAGTGGAACGGCTGCGGGCAGATCTTCGGGCAAGTGGCTTTTCTTGAATGTTGAGACACCTCCAATGCCGAGAACGAAGCGGTCGAATGTGAGCAGTTCGCGGGCTTCAATCTGGTTGCCCGTGAAACAATGGAATACGCCACCGGGAAGGTCTTTCTCGTAGCGGCGCAGAATCTTCACCATCTCGTTTTGTGCTTTCCTACAATGAATCATCAGCGGCAGACGGGTTTCAACTGACCAACGTACCTGTTCCTCGAAGGCCTCCATCTGCTCCTGCTCAAACTCACGACTCCAATAGAAGTCGAGTCCTACTTCTCCAATTGCAATCATCTGCGGATTGTCGAGCAACGGGCGGATTGCAGCGAGTTCTTCGCGCCAGTTTGCCTTTACTTCTTCAGGATGAAGTCCTGCCATCGGGTAGAGATAGCCGGGATATTGGCTGCAGAGTTGTGGAATCTGAATCGATGTAGGGAGATCTATCGCAGGAATGAAGATTTTCTCCACTCCTGCCTCCTGAGCGCGACGAATGACTTCGGTCAGGTCCTCGCGAAACTCTTCGCCGTCGAGATGAGCATGGGTATCTATCATAAATAATGAGTAATGAGTAATGAGTAATTAGTAATTCGTGGGTCCCTCAATGGGGAAGCGGCCTAAGCCGAAGGGGTTTTCACCGCTACCACCCCTCGCTTCGCTCCACCCGGCCCCCTTTGTTCTTAGCGTCTTCCGCTTCGACTTAGGCTTCGCCAGTCTTGCAGCAGCCGAGAACTGCACCCCAAGCCTTCACCGACGATACTCAATCGTCGCCTTGTCTTGGCCTCCCCGGAGGAGGGGAATACGAGGAAGCCACTTGTAACACGCCAATCTGTGAAATCGAAAAATCTGTGTTCATCTGTGTAATCTGTGGGCAAAGAATAATGAGAAATTAGCAAAGAGTAATTAGTAATTCGTGGCAGACACTTTCGAGTGGAAATTGGAAAAATGAAATTGGAAAATTCGAGGGTGCTAACATAAAACAGAAGGACATA
Organism: Prevotella sp.; assembly: GCA_024697645.1. Lineage (GTDB taxonomy): Bacteria > Bacteroidota > Bacteroidia > Bacteroidales > Bacteroidaceae > Prevotella. The sequence continues at coordinate 14,738 of JAILFH010000085.1, read as the reverse complement.
AATATTTAAGAGTTTTAATTGACATAAGATTAAGAACAGAAATCAAAAAAGGACAAAAGTTTGGCCACCTTGTGTTGCTTTTTGAAACTTGTGAACTTGAATTTATGTCTCTTTTCGAAACTTAATAACTTGTGTACTTATGTTTTAAATAAGTCAACAGGTAAAGCACATTGAACATTGAACCTTGAACTAGGGCGAAGCCCGTTGAACTGTCCGAAGGGCATCTCTCTCCACTCTCCATTCTCCTCTATTTACTTGAAACTTGAAACTCGAAACTTGAAACTAACCCGAAGGGCTTTGAACCTTGAACTAGGGCGAAGCCCGTTGAACTTGTAACACGAAACTCGAAAATTCGAGGGTTATGAGTGGTTATGAGTAGTTATGAATGGTATTCTCTCTCCTCTCTCCACTCTTCACTCTCCTCTTTTTACTTGAAACTTTGCGAAGCAAATTAATACTGGCGGTGCATCATTTCTGCTGCATAGCGGCGCAGTTGCTGTTTGCGATCTTCGGGCAGACTGACGGCGTCGAGATGCTTGCGGCTTTCGTCGAAGTAGTAGGCGATGCGCTCCTGAGCCAGTTTGTCGATACCTATTTCATTATATAGACGAGTGACAGCCTTGATTTTCTCCTCGCGGTCGAATTCGGTTGCCGTAATCCAATCCATGAGTTCCTTGCGCTGGGATTCGTTGGCGAGATTCATCGCATTGATGAGCATATAGGTCTTCTTGTTCGACGTAATATCACCGCCGATTGCCTTTCCGAACACACGAGTGTCGCCATAGACGTCGAGATAGTCGTCCTGCAGTTGGAAAGCAAGTCCCATCTGTTCGCCGAAGCGATAGAGTCGGTCGGCATCCTCGGGTGAAGCATCGGCCAACAATGCTCCCATCTTCGTAGCACAAGCCAGCAGCACGCTCGTCTTCAGGCGAATCATCTCAATATACTCCTCCTCGCTCACGTCGGTGCGCTGTTCGAAGTCCATATCATACTGCTGTCCTTCACCAATCTGGAGAGCCGTTTCCGTGAAGAGGGCAAGCACCTCGGGCAGTTTGTCCTGACGGCACTGGGCAATGCGCTCATAGGCCAGAACGAGCATGCTGTCGCCCGAAAGAATCGCCGTATTGGCGTCCCAACGACGATGGACGGTGGGCTTGCCGCGACGCAGATCGGCATTGTCCATCAGGTCGTCGTGGAGCAGCGTATAGTTGTGATAGGTCTCCAGCGCGCAAGCCGAAGAAAGAATCGACTCCGGATTGCTGCGGAACATGTTGTAGGCGAGCAGCATCAGCACGGGCCGAATGCGCTTGCCGCCCAGCGAGAGCACATAGCGAATGGGCTCGTAGAGCGACATGGGTTTGCGGTCGTAGGGCAGATTGTCCAGATAGTCGTTCACCAACTTCAGGATCTGCGACGATTCCACGAGGGGAAGATTTGTTTCAGCACCATTCATGGCGGCAGGTGTCGGTTGTGTTGATTCTTGGGCTTTGTTCATGAGATTCTTTCGTGCTGCTTCCGGGGAAGCATTTTGTTAAAATTATTTCGGATGGGTTTACTTCTAAGATAGGTGAAGCAGAGTGGGGCAGGAGTCTAAGGTTCGAAGACGATAGGCACCGCGACCATCGTGCGGCAATGCTTTCCCTTGTCGATACCAGGAGTCCATTTCGGCATCATGCGAACCACTCGCATCGCTTCAGCGTCGAACAGCGGATCGGCAGAATGGAGAATACGCTCGCCCGTGATGGTTCCGTCGGCATTGACGATGAACGCCACAACCACTCGTCCTGCACGCTTCTGCTTGGCAGCCTGTGGAGGGTACTTCAGGTTTCGCGAGAGCCACTGGATGAAGGCGCTGATTCCACCCGGGAACTCAGGCATCTTCTCGACAATGCGCACACCGGGCGATTCCTCGAGAGCCTTCTCGGGCTGTGGGAGCGGTTCCTCGAGCGCAGGAGCCAGTCCTGCATCCTCCTGCTCGCTGCTGATGGCCAATGGAGCGTCTTCCTCTTCGGTTTGGGGAATCTCCTCGGCTACATCGACCACCTCGATGCGCTCAGCCAGTTTCGGCTGCGCCTTTTCCTCAACGACGGTCATGTCCTGCTCCTTTTCCTCCCACGGATTGACGAGCATCTCTTCGGCAATGTCTTCGAGCATGCGTTCGTCGATGTCGTAGTCGTCGGGACTTGAGTTCCATTCGAGCGCCACAAACATCGCCGACAGCACCACAACGATTCCAAGCAGGAACGACGTGCTCCTACGTGCATCTAAATTGGCGCCAGCGGACTTTTTTTGCTCCATGGGATTCCTTAAATTTGCTAATTCCACTGCAAAGGTACGAAAATAATTCATAATTCATAAACCATATTTCATAATAATTTCATATCTTTGCACACAAATAACATAAATGGAATGAAGAAAACCGCGATTCTACTTCTCATGGTCCTTATCGCCATAGGTCTTCGCGCTCAGGAAAGTCAGACGGGATATAATTTCCTGCGGTTGCCCGTGAGTGCCCATGAGGCTGCGCTGGGCGGTGAGAACATCACGATTACCGACGACGACCAGTCGCTCATCTTCAGCAATCCCGCCTTGTTGGTGAATGTTGCCGACAAGACCATCGGGCTGAACTACATGAACTATATGGCTGGCGTGAATACGGCGAGTGCCGCCTACAACCGAGTTGCAGGCGACAAAGCCGCATGGGCGGTGAGCGGACAGTTCCTGGACTATGGTACGATGCGCGAGACCGATGAGAACAATGTGCAGATTGGTGAGTTCTCAGCCAAGGACATTGCGCTCTCGGGCTATTTCTCCTATCTTCTGTCGGAACGCATCACGGGTGGTATTACGGCGAAGTTCATCTATACTACTATTGCCGACTATAACTCGATGGCGGTGGGCGTGGACCTTGGTCTGAACTACTACGACCCCGAACGCGAATGGTCGGTGTCACTGGTGGCTAAGAATCTCGGCGGTCAGATTAAGGCGTTCGACGATGTCTACGACCGCATGCCTTTCGACCTGCAGGCGGGAGTGTCGAAGCGGCTGGTTCACACGCCGTTGCGCTTCTCGGCCACGCTGCACGACCTGGGCCATTGGGACTATAAGTTCATCAACCATCTGGCTATGGGTGTAGACTTGTTGCTATCGAGTCAGGTGTGGGTTGGTCTGGGCTATAATTTCCGTCGTGCCAACCAGATGAGCATTCTCTCGTCGATTGACGACGAGGAGAGCAGTCATGGTGCAGGACTGACCCTGGGCGCCGGACTCACGCTTCAGCGCTTCAAGTTGGGCGTTGCCTACGGTAAGTATCATGTATCGTCGGCTTCGGTGCTCATCAATGCAGCCTATACGCTTTAAGGAAACAAACGAAAACGGTTTTTAGGGAATCAAATCAAAAGAAAAAATATATTGATCATGAAGAAAATAACCATTGCTATCGACGGTCATTCATCTTGCGGCAAGAGCACGATGGCTAAGGATCTTGCGCGCCGCATCGGATATGTCTATGTGGACACTGGTGCGATGTATCGTGCCGTTACGTTGTTTGCCCTTCGTAACGAATTGTTCAACGAGGATGGTTCGGTGAAGACCGAGGAACTGGAACCACGTATGTCGGAAATCGCCATTTCGTTTAAGTTCAATCCCGAGACTCAGAAACCCGACACCTATCTGAATGGTGAACTCGTGGAAAAGGAAATCCGCTCGCTCGAGGTGAGCAATCACGTGAGTCCGATTGCTGCAGTTCCGTTTGTCCGCACGGCTATGGTCGCCCAGCAGCAGGCTATGGGACAGGAGGGAGGAATCGTGATGGACGGTCGCGACATCGGAACTACTGTTTTCCCGAATGCCGAGTTGAAGGTGTTCGTGACGGCTTCGGCCGAGGTTCGTGCCCAGCGCCGCTATGATGAACTGGTGAGTAAGGGAATGCCCGAGCCGTTTGAGGAAATCCTGAAGAACGTGCAGGAGCGCGACTACATTGATTCCCACCGCGAGGTGTCGCCGCTGCGTCAGGCCGAAGATGCGATTCTGCTCGACAACTCCAATCTGACCATTCCCGAACAGAACGAGTGGCTATATAATGAGTATCTGAAGGTAGTGGGGGAGGAATAGTCGAGTGGAAAATTGAGATTTGAAATTGGAAAATTCGAGGGTGCGAAGAAAAAACAGAAGGACATAAATATTTAAGAGTTTTAATTGACATAAGATTAAGAACAGAAATCAAAAAAGGACAAAAGTTCTGCCGTTGGCGGCGTTTCCAAAGTAACAAAGTTTGAGCGTTCCCCATAGGGAATGCTCAAATCTGCTTGAAGCGATTATTTGATGGATTTCTAGCCCAAGGGCTATTCCAATGCCCAATCAATATAAATTTCTGTGTTTTCCGATTATTTCCGTTGTCTTATTCATCCCCTTGGGCTTATTTTATGCCGTTTGCGTAATATTTTTTGTGATTTAAAAATATATTTTATGCAAATTCTTGTAAGTTTGCGTTTTAATGCTTACCTTTGCAGACCATATGTGGAACCTTAAAAATAAAATGTAGAATTCACTTCATTAAAACTACTGCAAAGGGTTTAAAAGCGAATATCCATTAAGATTTTCCTTATAGTGAAATAGGGCATACTAAGAATAAAAGTATTTAATAATTGTATATCTTAAATTTTAGACAAAATGAAAAAGTTTATGTTTATGTTGGTTGCTGCATTGATGGCAACAACGAGCATGTTTGCTCAGGATGGTTATGACACCAAACATGAAGTGAGTGTTTCTTATGGTTATTATGGAACCAGTCAGTTCATTGATGATTTTGGCAGCAGTTTGGGTAATGCTATTATGGGAAATGAGACTTCTGACGAAAAGTATGTAGGTCCGATTTCTGCTGAGTATTTCTATCATGTCAGCCGTGTGATTGGTGTTGGTGGTATCTTCGTTTATTCGCAGGTATCACAAGACGAGTTGAGTTCTGGTAAGGTAGTTGGTACATCAACGGACAAATATTACACCTTGATGCCTGCAGTTAAGTTCAACTGGCTGCGCAAGAAACATTTCGGCCTGTATTCGAAAGTTGGTGTTGGCGCAACTTACTATGATTGGGGCTATGAGAACAAATCAGGAACTTCAAATAACACCTCAGATGATGACGACACAGGCTTTAACTTTAACTGGCAACTCTCATTCCTCGGTGCTGAGTTTGGTGGTGAAACCCTTCGTGGCTTCGTAGAACTCGCTTTTGGTGAGCAGGGCGTTGTCATGGGCGGTATCCGCTGTAAGTTCTAATTCGTCGATATGCTCCATCAGACAGACTTGATGGATTTTATCAGCGATAGGCCGAAAGAAAGCCTTTCGCAAAAAGCAAACTATTAACTGTTCGGGCGTTATGTTTCGTCCGAGCAGTTATTTACAAGATATGGGACGATGACGCAGAAACGAGGGTCGTTCCATAAAAATCATTTAACACAAAAACTAAAATGAAAGAAAAGACTGTATTGGTGACAGGTGCCAACAAAGGCATTGGATTCGGAATTGCAAAACATCTGGGACTCAGCGGATGGAAGGTTGTTATTGGCGCGCGTGATGAGCAACGTGCGGAGAAGGCCATCAGTGAAATGGAAGCACTGGGGATTGATGTGGCCGGATGGGTCCATATCGAACTGACTGATTCCGAGAGTTTGGAAAAGGCAGCCCAAGTAGTGAACGAGAAGTATTCGGGTTTGTCGCTGTTGGTGAACAATGCTGGTATTCCGGGCGACATGAGTGTTGACAGCCTGCATACGGAACTCAGCGATATCAGGGAGACCATCGACGTGAACTTCATCGGAACCTTTGCATTAACGAAGTTGCTGATGCCTTTGCTCGAGAAGAACAGCGGACGAATCGTCAACGTCACCGTTCCGTCGGAAATCAGTCCCTATTGGCACCCTCTAGCCTATGTGGCAAGCAAGGCAGCGCAGAATGCGATGATGGGCGTGATGGCGATGGAGTTTCAGCAGAAGGGTGCGTCGCTGGAGATTTTCTCCGTTCATCCTGGACCAACTACAACCGACCTGAATGGCAACATGAGTCTTCCCGGTTTCCACGATATCGAAACAGTGGGTCAGAAAATGGCAGAACTCATCAACGATGGTTTGAACCACCAAGGTGAGTTTATCGAACTCTATCCCATCGTCAAGGAAGATTAGATTCGAAATAGTTTGAAAAGATAAATTGGAAAGCGTATGGCAAGTAGAGTAGATTTTGTGGAATTCATCGCCGACCAATGCAGTGGGGCGGGAGAGATAGTCACCAGGAAGATGTTTGGCGACTACGGCATCTATTGCAACGGAAAGATTTTCGGATTGATTTGCGACGATTGTTTCTATGTGAAACCAACTGATGCGGGTAGGTCGTTGCTAAGAAAGGAAGAACTCAGACCACCCTATGAAGGTGCGAAGGACTACTTCTACATAACCGATGTCGACGATCGCGACTACTTGTCGGAATTAGTTCGCGAAACCTGCAGGCAACTGCCTGAACCGAAGAAAAAGAAGAAATAAAGGTCAGTGAACTTTTTTGCGCCGATCAGAAAAAATAATGATTCGTGGACTTTTATAGCCGACCAGAAATAAAACTCCGTAAACTTTTAGCGCCAACCTATACTGAAGGTTGGTCGCTATTAGTTTTGGGCTTCTCGAAGTTGATTTCCTTGTAGTTTTGTTGGCGCTGCTTCCAGCGTTCACGAGCGTATTGCTGCATGTCGCTCACTTCGTCGTACTCGTCGATAATCTCCAGTCCGAAGATGGTTTCGATGATGTCTTCGAGCGTGATGATGCCTTGGAATGAGCCATATTCGTCGATGATGCCAGCCAACTGCTCTTTGTTTCTTAACATACTGTCCCAGACGTCGGCAACCGATGTCTCTTCATTCACAAGGAAAATCTTGCGCTTCAGTTCGTTGAGCGTTTTGTCCATCTGGTCTTCTGTCAGCATGCTCAGAACATCATTGCGCAGCACGTAGCCAGTGAGAAAATCATCCCTCTCGGCATAGACGGGAATACGTGAGAAATTCTTGAATTCCTTCTTCTCATAGAACTCCTTCATGGTCATTGTCTCAGGTGCAGTTGCCGCAACGACACGAGGAGTCATCACGTCGCAGGCTTTCACGCTGTCGAGTTTGATGACATTCTGAATAATCTTGTTTTCTTCTTCGTCGATGACACCTTCGTCTTCGCCCATATCAGCCATAGCGGCAACTTCCTCGCGGCTCACGGCCGTCTCGCCGTCCTTCTTGCGCGAGATGAGGCGCGTCAGCCATTGTGACGCAACGACTACGGGATAAAGCAGGAAGATGAGCACGCGAATGGTCTTCGCCGTGAAACCCATCAGGCTGCGCCAGTTCTCGGTGCCCAGCGTCTTTGGGATGATCTCTGTGAATATCAGGATGAGAACGGTCGTGATGGCCGAAACCAATCCGAACCATTCGCTACCGAAGACGATTGACGACTGCTGACCAACGCCCGCAGCACCAATGGTGTGGGCAATGGTGTTCAGTGAGAGAATGGATGCGATGGCTCTTGAGTTGTCGCTCTTGTATTTCTTGAAAAGTGTCGCCGGTTTGTAGCCTTCGTCTTCTTTCATCGTGACGAACGACATAGGCGTAGAAAGCAGGACAGACTCTAAGATTGAACACAGGAATGAGATGCTCATGGCACCCATCAGAAACATGATTAATAGAAGCATATTTTGCGCCTTAGTTGTTTATATGAGTGCAAAGATAATAAAAAAATCACACAAATGCAATAGATTGCGGCATTTTCCTCTTCTGTGCCGATGGGGAATCATAAACGGCAATCGCACCAGGAATCTGCAAGTCTGCATTTTCCTGATGCGTTTGTAATCATTGGATGAACTGCAGGGATTGTTTCCCCGATGTTCGTCGGTTTCGCCTGTTCATTTCGCTTCGCTCGGTTATGAGTGGTTATGAGCAGTTATGAATAGTGCGAATAGTAATCAATAAGCGGGCTGAAAGATTAACTATACAGATAGCGTTTGATGCTCATTTTCGGTGTTTTCTCGAAGGGTTGGTCCTTCAGTTCCACCTTGACAATCTTGCTGAAGACAGGCAGCGACTTGTTGGCTGTCGTACGGATGAGTTCAGGAATGCCCGCCCTTGTCTCATCGTCAATATCCTCAGGGATGTCGGGATAGACCAAAGCGACGAGTTTTCCCTTGCGGTCGACGACAATCGACTCGACTACATACGGGCAACCCGAGAGCACAGCCTCCAGTTCTTCGGGATAGATGTTCTGACCAGAGGAGTTCAGTATCATCGATTTGATGCGGCCGCGAATGAAGATGTTTCTATCCTCATCAATTGTTCCAAGGTCACCCGTGCGGAACCATCCGTCGTCGGTGAATGCAACGGCATTGGCTTCGGGATTCTTGTAGTAGCCAATCGTGATATTGTCACCCCGAACCTGAATCTCACCGGCAACATTCTGCGGGTCTTCAGAGTCAATCCTGATGTCGTGAACGGGCTTTCCACAAGAGCCGGGTACGAACTCGGGCCACCATTCCCATCCGAGCAGTGGGCAGGCCTCAGTCATTCCATAGCCTACGGTGAAGGGCAGCCGCATCTTGCAGAAGCATTGTTCCACCTCGGGCTTGAGCGACGCTCCACCCATGATGAAACAGCGCACGCGACCGCCAAATGCCGAGAGAATCTTCTTGCGCACAGTGCTATAGACGAGTTTGTCGACTTTAGGAACGGAAAGCAGCCATTTCATTTTCTCCAGTGCCGGCTTGATGGAATTGGCATAGACCTTTTCCATCACAAGCGGAACCGTCACCACCATATAGGGCTTCACATCCTTCATGGCCTTCAGAAGCGTTGTGGGCGATGGGGTCTTACCGAGGAAATAGACAGTGACGCCGTCAACGTTCGGATGGATGAACTCAATAGCGAGTCCGTACATGTGGGCCATTGGGAGCATTGAGACAATCGTTTCCCCAGGTTGATTTGGGAAATGGGTGTTGCTGAATTCGTCAGTGTCAGAGATGGCGCCATAGGTGAGCATCACGCCTTTGGGATTGCCCGTTGTTCCTGACGTGTAGTTGATGATGGCCAGTTTGTCGGCATTGTCGGTGAAATAATTCACTTGCTCTGGCGACATTCCCTTGGGATGACGCTTCGCAAACGCCTTCTCGCGATTCTCCCACGCCTTTGCCACCTTCTCGTCTCGATGCCAAAGCATGCGGAAGTCGCCAACATTGATGGCAGCCTTCAGCATAGGCATCTGCTCGGGATTCAGTTTCTTCCAGATGTCCTCATCGGTGAAAAGCAGTACGCTGTCGGAATGATGAGTCAGAGCAGAAATGCTGTTCGGGTGGAAGTCAGCCAAAAGAGGTACTGCAACGCAACCGTTCACGTTGACGTCCCAGAAACTGATTGCCCATCGGGCAGAGTTACGGGCACAAAGGGCAATCTTGTTGCGCTTGGTGATTCCTGCTTCGGAAAGGAAAATCCGGAACATCTCGATGTTAGTGGCCAAATCTGCGTAAGTAAAGGATTCGCCTTCGTAGTTACAGAGGGCTTTTTGGTTCCATTGTCTGCAGATTGTTTCTTCTAATTTCTTCAGATAATGTTTCATCGGCTTTCATTTTATAGTTTGATATTATTTTCAGTCTTCGTCCCAATCTGAAGTTTTTTCTGACAAAAAAGTTTACGGTTTCCCGGTTACTGTTGATTGGGGTTTAGTTTCCAAGTGTTGTAGAATATGGTCACGGCATTGTTCCATGAGCCATTTAGGAGTGCTGGTGGCGCCGCAGATACCAATCGTCTCGACGCCTTCGAGCCACACCATATCGATTTCCAAGGGGCTTTCGATGTGGTAACTGCGTGGATTCTGGCTCAGGCATTCGTGGAAAAGTACGCGTCCGTTGCTGCTCTTGCGTCCCGAGACAAAGAGTATCAGGTCGTGGCGGGCAGCAAAGGCAGCGATGGCGGGCATGCGATTGGCCACTTGTCGGCAGATGGTGTCGAAAGAGCGGAAGGTGGCAGTTGGCGCCATGTGGTTCTGAATGAATTCAATGATTTCGTGGAACTCGTCCAGATTCTTCGTGGTCTGCGAATAGAGAAAGATGTCGCGCGAAAAGTCCAACTCCTTCACGTCGTTGATATTCTCCACGACAATTGCGTTTCCATCAGTCTGGCCGACCAGTCCCAGCACCTCTGCATGTCCGTTCTTTCCGAAAATGACAATCTGAGCCTGTGGCGATGTTTCATACTGTCGCTTGATGCGGCGCTGCAACTGAAGCACCACAGGACAGGTGGCGTCGATGATGTCGATATTGTTCTGACGGGCCATCTCGTAAGTTGAAGGAGGCTCGCCGTGGGCTCGCAGCAGCACTTTCGTATCGTGCAACTGAGCGAGTTGATTGTGATTGATGGTGGTCAGACCGCGCTCGTGGAGACGCTCCACCTCAATACCGTTGTGGACGATGTCGCCCAAACAGTATAGGGTAGGACTGTTGCCCAGTTCTTCCTCTGCCTTTTTGATGGCTGTTGTCACACCAAAGCAGAACCCACTGCCGCTATCAATTTCTATTTGCACCATGCTTCTATTTCTTTATTCGCCTCGATGAATGGTCTATTCAGTTTTCACCTTGATGACCACCTTGGGCAAGTCGGGATCGTTCGTAATCATGAGAACGCGGGGATTGTTCACGAGATGCAGATCGCGCTTCACAGCCGTAATCTTCAGTTTCGCATATTCGCCCGGATCGAGTTTTGTCTTGTTGAGCGATACTTGCAGGCCTACGGTCATCATCTGCAGTTTGGTGATGTCGAGTTGGCTATGTCCGATGTTCTGAATTTCGATTTCTCCCTTCAGTTTCTTCTTTCCGTTGAACGGACCCAGGTTGAGCGTTGTGTCAGAAAGCAGGATGTGGGGAGCCAGTGCCATTTCGTTGTCAGTGAGGTCGCTGAAACTTGGCAGCATCACAGCAGAAATGTCGATGCGCTTGTTGGCAGCCACCTTGTCGCCAGGATTCTTGCCGAGGAACACAACAGTCTGGGTAAGTCCGTAGTCCTTGATGAAACGCGTGTCAAGCGTGATGAGGGCCACACCCGAGCGCCCTGGGCGAATCTTCGAAGGCGACACCTCAGCCTTGATGTAGTTCGGAGTGTGCATGACGATAGGCTGAACCGTACTTTCGGTATTGTTCAGAATGTGAATCTTTGCCATCGGGCGGTCGCCATAGTTCACATCGTCGAAGATGATTTCGTTCTGGTCGGCAAGCAGTTCGCCTAACTGGAGTGGATATTCTCCCGTGAAGTCGACAACCTCATCGACGACGATTCCCTTCAGCGTAAGCACAAGGGGCTCGCGGCTCGCATCTGTATAGACACCAATCTGCTTTTCGAAGTGTCCCATCTGTTTGGCGTCGTATGTTGCCCGGAGAACAAAGTCTTCGTTGCCGTGAATGATTCCCTGAGGATAGTCGACGGTAGTACATCCACAGGAAGTCAGCACCTTCAGAATGCTAATCTCGTGGCTGCTGGTATTGTGAAGTTCGTATTCGGCGATGACAGGCTGACGAAACATCACCTGTCCCACGTTCAGAGTCTGGTTTTTCGCCTCAACGCGTTGGGCTTGACAAGGTAAGGAGACGAAAGAGAGCAGATAGAGGGGTAGTGACCAAATGACAAACTTTCTTACCTTACGATATATTTCCATTATTTCCATTTGCTTTTGCAATTATTTTTTCAGTTTATTTTGTTACGTTGAAAGTCTTGGCAGCAGCGCGTGCAGTGTATTCAGGCGAATAGGCGCACTGTACGGTGCAGGTTCCTGTCTGATAATTACCTTCGCGATCAACGTAATATTCGGTTTCAACGATATGTGTTCCCTTGGCCAAGCGGTCGAAGTAGTAGTTGGTGGCATTGTCGCGAGGTTCGCAATAGTAGCCCCAACGATAGCCGCTGAGTTGTCCGAGGGGCTCCAGACATGCTGCGCGCTTGTCGCTGACCTGCACGAAGTCATAGTCACGCTCTGCATCAATCGTAATGCGGATGCGGATGCGGTCACCAACCTTCAACTTGTTTGAGGCGAGTTTCTGGTCGTTCAGAAGGATCTCGCGCTTCACTTTCAGTCCGCTTTCGGCATCAGATATCTCGGTCAGGGGTTGCAGCGACTGCATGTAGACTGCTCCCCACGATGTTCCCTCGCTCTGCTTCTCTGCGGTCAGCGACTTGAATGACTGACCTGTTTCCGATATTTTCACATAGCCCAGACCTGCTGTGGCGTCTGATGTCTCCAGTTCGCGACCGTCTACCTTCAGCGTAGCAGCCTCTTTGCTTTCGAGCGCTTCGGTGTTTCCTTTCATGAAAGCATAGACGGCATCAACCGTATTCAGCGGAGTGTCCCAACTCTGGGTGCGCTTCTCCTGCAGGAGCCAACGCTGCATTTCCTCTACGGTCTTCTCGTCCTGAGGCTGAAGCAGGCGAATGGCCTCAATGGCTGCCACCTCGGTGGGAATCTTATAGTCGAACCAACTGTAGTAAGCCTTTCGTGTGTCGAAATAGCGGCCCATCTCCTCTTTATATACAGTGTATTCGCGAATGCTCTGCAGATATTCCTTTGCCTTCTGCTCGTAGCCGTTGTTGCCGAGGATGATGGCCGAATAGGCCTTTCCGTAGATGGTGAACTCCTTGGTCTGCTTCGAGAGACGATTCACGAGGTAGGTCTTGGCTGCTGCCACATCGCCGGAAAGTTTGCGACCATCGAGGGTAGTCAGATAGAGCCAGTCGATAGCGGTTTCGCTTGGGCGAACATTCTTTGCGCCCTTCTTCTCGGCCTTCTTCATTTCCTCAACCTCTTTGATGATCTTCTTGCCCATGAACGAATAGGCGTTGCTGAGCATACTGGCTGCTTGGTCTTTCAGTTCGCCGGTCATGGTGCTCAGACGTACGAACATCTTACTAACGGCGACCGTCATATAGAGTGACCCAGGCATACCCGGCCACCAACTCCACGAACCATCTGCATTCTGCAACTTGCGGAGTTGCGAGAGATTGTTGTTGAGACGATAGCCCACGCTATTCTCGTCGAAATAGTCACTGAGGAGTTGCTTCTGCTCCGTTTCGTGTCGGGCATCAGCCACCCAGGGCGTTTCGTCGAGAACCATCGTCTTCAGTTCCTGATTCTTCTCCAGACTGCTCATGAGTGAAGTCTCGCTGCCCTGCTCACGCTTCCACTGCTCAATGACAGACTTGATGCGTGGTGACTGATGGAGTAGGTGAGAGGCGATGCTGTTTGCATAGAAGGCTGCAGCCTGACTAATGGCATTCTTGTCGCAGGCCTTTGCCACAGTGGGCAGAGTCTGAACCATCAGCCAAGCAGGATTGTTGGTGTATTCAACGGTCAGCGTATTCGATGTGTTCTTTCCGCTGATGGCAGCGAGATCTATAGTTTTGGTGCCGGGTCCGTTTTGCGTGAAGGGAACGGTGTTAGTCACCAGTTCGCGATTCGGCAAGATGGGCAGATAGTGCTGCTCGCCATCGCTGAATCCATTTCCAGAAGCCGAAATGCGGCAGATGAGCAGTTGCTGGTTGGCGAACTTATTCTCTGCAGCATCAACGTCAAAACTGACGCTGGCAGTCTTGCCGATTTCCACGCTGAAGGGTTTGTTCTGTGAGTAGATGACCTTTTCTGTTTCGGGGTCAATGAGTTCAATCATTGCCGAACCCTTCACAGCCTTCTCGCCCGTGTTGAATATGCGGGCTGCAATCTGGCCTTTATCGCCCAAACGCATGAAGCGGGGCATGTTGGGCTGAATCATCACGTCCTTCTTGGCTACCACTTCGCTTTCGAGTGTTCCATAGCGCACGTCCTTGTCGTTTGCCAAAGCCATAAAGCGCCAAGTGGTGATGCTCTCGGGCAGCGTGAACTTCATCGTTACGTCGCCATTCTCGTCAGTTACAAGCTGTGGATAGAAGAAGGCCGTCTCGTTCAGGTTCTCGCGCATCTGAGTGCTTTCAGCAGCTTTTCCGCCCTCACCGGCATCGCCCTTGGCCAATCCGGCGATAGAGCCCACGAGAGCCTCATCTTCACCTTTAACGTCAAGAGCTCCGATGGGAGCCTCAGGAAGAGCATCGGCAGTGGCCATCTCCTCGGCAACCTTCGCCATCATCATCGGGCGGGCACCGCGAACGCGGACATTGTTGCTATAGTCGAACACCATGCGCGGCGAGAAGTCGAACATCTCGTTGTCGAAGTGGGTGAAGGTGAGCGCACGCTCAATGAGCGACTTGTAAGGCTGTTCGCCGTAGAGACTGATGTCGGCGACGCGACGTCCTCGCCAATTCGTGGCAGGCAGGTTGCGCCAGAGGTTCAACGAGAACGGCCACGAGTGTTCGCGAATCTCGTCGAGCGACTTGTCGAACAGCACGGCCAGCACGGAAGCCCTGTCTGTTACTTTGTTACCTTGTTCCTTTGTTACTTTGTCTATATGCAGCGTCCACTCCTCCTTCTGACCTGGAGTCAGACGGTCGCGGAAGGTCTTCCAAGAGAGATTCAGGCGCTTGTCGGGCAGCGGCTTGCGCAACTGTACCCAGTGGCTGTAGAGACGGCCTTCGCGCACCCATGCACAAGTGAAGAGCACGCCGTCACCATATTCTTCTTTATATGTGAACTGACGCGTGGTGATGGCATTCGTCTGGTCGATGACGCCACTTTCCAGCACCTTGTCACCAGTGAAGA
>JAILFH010000076.1 GCA_024697645.1 Prevotella sp. | reverse complement strand
AGCAACGGCTTATACATTATTAATAATATAAAGCCGCGCTCGCTTCTTGTACTACTACTTCTGTCTTATGTAAATCTGTTCAAAGATCGCCTTAAATATTGCTCCGTTTTTGAGCGAAGCGAGTGCAAAGGTACGGCTTTTAAACCAACCCACCAAATTTTTATACCACTTTTTTCAAAAAATAATGAAAGTTTTCCGATTTCTTAACAAAATCTACGAAAACGAGAGTAAGAACATGGTCAAATAACCTGCAATAAGACCTAAAAGGGCATAAGTGCCAACGGTCTTGAAATAGGTCACTACGCGCACGTGTTCCATTCTTAAAAATGCAATACCGCTAAGCGAGCCTATGGCGAGAACATTACCTCCGATTGCCGAACTAAATGCAATGATTGCCCAATAAGGATCGTCCACACCTGCTTGCGGGCTCAGAGAGAAGAACGTTACGGCCGTAGCAAAATTGTCAAGTACCACACTTACAACTGCAGCCACACATCCCATCAACCACGAATCCTGAATATAAGCATGGCTCTCGTTAATGAACCATTCAACTGCTCCAGTCTCCGTAACCACTCCGACTGCCAACAGGAATCCCATAACATAGAGAATCATCTGGACAACGCCATACTGAAGATCGCTAGGCACTCTCCTACTCTGATTGAGATTGGAACTCAGAAGGCGATGATTGAACAATTCATTGACTATCCAAAGCAAAGCCAGAACACATAAAGCGCCCAAGAACGGACTGAGTTGAGTAATATTCCGGAATGAAGGAATGAACCACAAACCACCAATACCCACAAAGAGCATGAGAATTCGCTGCCAGACCTTCAGACGCGTATCGTCACCGCGATAAGGCATAACAATCGTTTCCGTATCACATCGCTCGGGCAGCATTCTGCCAATAATAAACGTTGGCAATGCCCAAGCCACTAAACACGGCAAAAACATCTTCAGGAAAAGACCCGATGCAGAAACTGCACCCAAATTCCACAACAACAAACCTGTCGGTTCGCCAATAACCGTAATGGCACCGCCACAATTAGCCGCAATCACGATGGCCGAACCAAAGAGAATGCGCTGTCGGCGATTCGCAATAAGTTCGTGCATGAGCGTAAGCATCATGACCGTTACGGTTAGGTTTTCAAGATGCGCCGAAAGGAAAAACGTCACTATGCCCAGACTCCAAAGCATTTTCTTACTGTTGCGCGTCTTCAGCAACGGACGAATGAAGTCGAAACAGCCATTATTGTTAAGAACCTCAACTATCGTCATTGTGACCAGCAGAAATATGACAATTTCCGACGCGCGACCAAAATAACGAAGGAAGACGCTTTGAACAAGGCCCACATCAACATAGCAGGCATAGAGCACCCACCCCACAGTTCCTGTGAAGATGGCAACGGCCGCCTTGTTGATATTTGTAAAATATTCCGACGCAATGAGCAAATAGCAGAGCGCCAGAATGGCAACGATGATTAGCGTCATAATAGCAATATTGAGGTTGTTTCGGCAAAATTACTCAATTATTTTGAGATTAACAAAATCTCAACACATTTTTTATATATATAGTGAGTCAAAAAATCTCATAAAGCAAAATCTTCACATAAAAATGCTTTTTGTAAACAGGATGAAAACTAATTTCCACAAGAAAGACTTTTTCAAATGATGGAATTAAGTAAAATTCAAAAGAGTATTTCAAATGATTGAAATGGCTATTCGGAGAAGAACACATCGCAAAAGGAGGTTCAAGAAAAATGAAAAGACCTCAACCTGCAGAAAGAAAAGCGGCTTCATTGAAAGTAATAAGTGACATATTGCAAAGTAATAAGTAACATATTACTGAGTAATAAGTGACATATTACCGAGTAATAAGTGACATATTACTCTATAAAAGTTATGGTTTTGATAGAAGATTGCTATGGATTAAATACAAGAAAGAATGTAAAATACAACCAATATTCCTACGGATTGAATGCAAGCGAGAGCGCATAAGGCAACCAAGATAACCACAGTTTGATGATAAGTAAAATAGCAATAGAATGTATATCGACTGGAAATCACGGGGTTAGAGGACTATCGAGAACTTGAATGGAGGGAACAAACCATAGGACAAACGCTTAAACTTTCCGGCATTTTCTTGGCAGTTGTTGTTTTTTTTTGTATTTTTGCACAAAATTATTTAATATGGGACTATTTGGATTCTTTAATAAAGAGAAAAAGGAAACGCTCGACAAAGGTCTTGAAAAGACCAAGCAGAGCGTGTTCGGGAAACTAACACGCGCCATTGCCGGCAAATCTAAAGTTGACGACGACGTACTCGACGATCTGGAGGAAGTGCTCATCACAAGCGATGTTGGCGTTGACACTACGCTGAAAATAATTCGTAGAATTGAAGAACGTGTGGAACGAGATAAGTACGTGAGCACCAGCGAGTTGAATGGAATTTTGCGTGATGAGATTGCATCGTTGTTGGCTGAAAACAACACTTCCGACCTCGATGATTGGGAGTTGCCACAAGACCACAAGCCTTACGTGATTCTCGTCGTGGGCGTGAACGGTGTGGGAAAAACCACAACAATCGGAAAACTTGCCTACCAGTTCAAGCAAGCAGGCAAGAAAGTTTGTCTGGGTGCAGCCGATACATTCCGCGCTGCAGCCGTTGAGCAGATTGTTATCTGGGGTGAACGCGTAGGTGTTCCCGTAGTGAAGCAGCAAATGGGAGCCGATCCTGCTTCCGTTGCCTTCGACACACTTCAGTCAGCCAAAGCAAATGGCGCAGATGTTGTCCTGATTGACACCGCTGGCCGTCTGCACAACAAGGTTGGTCTGATGAACGAATTGAAGAAAATCAAGGACGTGATGAAGAAAGTTTTGCCCGATGCACCCGATGAAGTACTGCTCGTACTCGACGGTAGCACAGGACAGAATGCTTTCGAACAAGCCAAGCAGTTTGCAGCCGTGACCCAGATTACCTCACTGGCCATTACAAAACTTGATGGCACAGCAAAGGGCGGCGTAGTCATTGGCATTAGCGACGAACTGAAAGTGCCCGTGAAATATATTGGTCTGGGTGAAGGAATGAATGACCTACAACTGTTCAACAAGCGACAGTTTGTCAATTCATTGTTCGGAGAATGAAACGAGGACAGGTAGATATCATCACGATGGGATGTTCGAAGAATCTTGTAGACAGCGAACTCCTGATGAAACAATTCGAGGCTAACGGCTTCGTCTGCAAGCACGATGCGCCGAATCCACAAGGCGAGATAGTGGTTGTGAACACCTGCGGTTTCATTGCAGACGCCAAGGAAGAAAGTATCAACACGATTCTCGAATTTGCCCAAGCCAAAGAAGAAGGCCGCATCAGCAAACTATTTGTGATGGGCTGTCTGTCGCAACGCTATATGGACGACCTGAAGCGAGAGATTCCGCAAGTGGACAAATACTACGGCAAGTTCGACTATATGCAGTTGCTAAAGGATCTGGGACATGCGACACTGGCTTCATGTGAAGGCAAGCGTCACATCACAACGCCTAAGCACTATGCCTATCTGAAAATCAGTGAAGGCTGCGACCGCCACTGTGCCTATTGCGCCATTCCAGTGATCACGGGTCGCCATAAGAGTCGTCCGATGAAGGAGATTCTCGACGAGGTGAAAGAACTGGTTGCTTCGGGAGTGAAGGAGTTTCAGGTGATTGCCCAGGAACTGACTTATTACGGACTCGACATTGACGGCAAGCAGCATATTGCAGAACTGATTGAAAAGATGGCTGAAATAAAAGGCGTGAAGTGGATTCGCCTGCACTACGCCTATCCCAACCAGTTCCCCATGGAACTTCTTAAGGTGATGCGCAATCATCCCAATGTGTGCAACTATCTCGATATCGCACTGCAGCACATTGCCGACCCTGTCCTCAAACGAATGCATCGACATGTGACAAAGGCCGAGACAATAGCGTTGATAGAAAAGATACGAGCAGAAGTTCCGGGAATCACATTGCGCACAACACTGATGGTAGGTTTCCCGGGCGAAACGGAAGAAGACTTCGAGGAATTGATGGAATTTGTGAAGTGGGCTCAATTCGAGCGCATGGGAGCATTCGCCTATTCTGAGGAGGAAGACACATACAGCGGAATACACTACGAGGACGATGTGCCGCAAGACGTGAAGGAAAGGCGACTCAGCGAACTGATGGAACTACAACAGGAAATCAGTGCTGACGTACAGTCAAAGAAAGTGGGACTTGCGCTAAAGACCATCATCGACCGGCGCGAAGGAGACTATTATGTTGGACGAACTGAGTTTTCATCACCTGAGGTCGACCCAGAAGTGTTGATTCCTGTTGATGCAAGGCGCTTGCGCGTCGGAACGTTCTATAACGTGAAAATTACCGACAGCGACGATTTCGACCTTTATGGAATTGTAGAATGATTTATCAAATATTACGAGATAATGAACAATAAAGAATTTATAACAGAACTGGCTGAGCGGTCAGGATTCACTCCTGATGATACGCAAAAACTCATGCGGTCTTTTGTGGATATTCTTGGCAACTGCTTTGAAGAGGGCGAAGCCGTGTTGCTTACCGGATTCGGAACCTTTGAAGTGAAGAAACGGCTTGAGCGCACGATGATAAATCCTGCTACGGGACAGCGCATGCTGGTTCCGCCTAAACTTGTTTTGAATTTCAAACCCGTTGCATCGATTAAGGAAAAACTGAAGAAAGGAGACTCCGCTGATGATTAGAATGACAAGATTAGTTGAGTTGCTCGCTGCGAAGCACGAGATAAGTCAACACGATGCAGAACAGTTCCTTACCAAAATGGTGGAAGTGATGAACGACGGGTTGCACCATAAGAAGGTAATCAAGGTGAAAGGCCTCGGCACGTTCAAGGTGACAACTGTCAACGCACGAGAAAGCGTGAATGTAAACACAGGTGAACGCATTACAATTGACGGTCGTGAGAAAATCAACTTCACGCCCGAACCAAGTATGCGCGACTTGGTAAACAGACCGTTTGCACAGTTTGAAACGGTGATTGTCAACGACGGTGTAGATTTTGATGCAATTGATAAAAAGTACGCCCAACCTGCTGAAGAAACTGCAGAAGAAACGAGTGAGAAACCTGAGAAACTTGTGGCCGACGAAATAGAGACTGCTGCAGAAAAGGCTGAACCTGCTGTTGAGAAAGTTGCGCCTGTAATTGCTGCCGTCAGTACTGTGATGGAAGCCGTTAAGCCTGAAACTGCAGAAGCAGCACCCGTTGTGGAAAATATTCAGTCTGCGATTGAAAAAGAAGAACCTATCGTAGAGGTAGTTGAAGAGGTAGTTGAGGAAACTGAAGCCGCAGTTGAAAAAGCAGAAACTCCAGTTGAAAAAGCAGAAACCGAAGTTGAGGAAACTGAAGCAATCGTTGAGGAGAAAACTGAAGTATCTGTTGAGGAAACAACGCCTGAAGCCGAAGAAGTTCAGCCTGACATTGAAGAAACGCCTAATTCCGCAGAGGAAACAGAACCAAGGATTTCCGCACTCGCAGGAGAAATTGGCGAACCTGCAGAAGATGCAGAACCAGAACCTTCAGAAGAGCCCACTGAGGAACTCCCCGATGAAGGCGAGACTTCTTCAGAACCTATAGAAATTGAAGATAATAACTATAAAACACAAGGAGACATGAAAGGCAAAAATGAAGAAATCGATAGCCAGGTTGATGAATATGGCTATCCCATTGAGAATGATGTGAAACTCAATGAATTGTCAACACGTCTGGACACTACCAACAAGTGGTTGAAAGGCCTGATTGCTACTGTTTTATGTATTCTATTGTTGGCATTAGGCGGTTTCTATTATCTGGCCAAGCAACTGAAAGAGCGCGACAGCCGCATCGAAAGTTTGGTTACCCAGATTCAGGAAGACCAAAGTAATGCCAATATTCACAAAACTGGTGTTGCTCCCATGCCTCGTCCTCAAGGCAAGGAAGATGCAAAAAGCGCTGCCGATAGAGAAATGAAGGAGCAGATGGCTGAGCACGACCGCAGAGTGAACGAACTTCGTGAAAAGCAGCGACTGGAAGATCAGAAGCGCGAGGAAGCCATCAAGAAGGCTGAAGCCGACAGGAAGATTGAGGAAGCACGTCAGGCTCAGATTCGCCAGAAAGAAGCATTAGCAGCCAAGAAGGCCGAAGAAGCACGAAAGGCAGAGATTGCCAAGAAAGCAGAAGCGGCTCGTAAGGCTCAGGCAGCCCAACAGGCCGCTAAGAAGAGCACAGCCACTACAACCACTGCTTCAGCGCAAGCAGCCTACAATAAAGACCCGCGCGTTCGACTCGGTGCCTACGTGATTACTGGCGTAAGCGAAACAGTTACCGTACGCGAAGGTCAGACTCTTGCCAGCATCAGCAAAGCCTACTTAGGCCCAGGAATGGAATGCTATGTGGAAGCGGTGAATGGTGGAATCAAGACCGTGAAGGCAGGACAGAAACTGAAGATTCCTGCACTGAAGGTAAAGAAAGCCGCAAGCAAAAAATAGAACCTGAAAGAGAAATAATCTCAAACCTATTTCTCACAAATAGATAGACAGTTGGTTCATTCGTTGAGCCAACTGTCTATTAATTTTCTAGCGATACTTAGTTTCTCCGGCAACTTGGGCAAATTGTCCTTTCGAAACCATCCTCCTGAAGAGAGTTCGCTGCGCTGCAAATGAACTTCACCGCTGACATAATCTGCCGTAAATCCGACCATCAGGCCACTGGGATAAGGCCAAGGCTGAGACGCAAAATAGCGAATGTTGGTAATCTCCACACCCGTTTCTTCTCGCACTTCCCTTCTGACAGCCTCTTCCAGCGTTTCGCCCGTTTCCACAAATCCGGCGACGAGCCCATAGAAATCACCTCGGAAATTATTGGCCCTGACCATCAGGATTTCATCACCGCGATGAATGAGAACTATGACTGCCGTAGCCAACTGTGGCCAGACTTCCTTTCCACATTCCGTACAGCGCTTCGAAATGTTCGTGTGCAATTTCATCGGTGAACCACATACGCCACAATACTTCGTGTTTGCATCCCAATAAAGAATCTCCTGACATTTCCCTGCTGTAAGATATTGAGAAGCAGGTAGTTTATAGAAAGTCTGCCTGAGCGGACACATCTCGTATTGTTCATCGATGAGCGGTGAATCGATTGCAAATGCCGTGACCTCTTCTCCATCAGGAGCACTCACATGATGAACCGTTGTCCAAGCCTTCACTGCCACAGGAGGCTCAATGCTATAGGGAACAGCATACGAACCTTCCTCCGACTTTTCGAGCATGAGGTCCGACTTGCAGAAAATGTACCAATGTTTCTTATTACTAAAATCCATTTCCTTCTACTTAAAAAGAATCTTACGGTCGCGCTCAGCAGCGGGCTTCACCCACTCTTCTGGTACGAATCGCCAGTTGTTGTTAGGCTGAGGATCCATCACCCCACCCTCTTCAATTTCCTTCATCAGGTAGTAGCGCTGGTCTCTGTCACTTCGCCAGATGATGCGGCTTTCAAGACTATCACGCGGAATACCTGCTCCACGCGTCAGCAACTCACCTCCACCATTGCCACGATAACTGTTGATGGCGACCTTATACCACTTCGCCTCATCAAAAGGCTCGCCGTTCGACATACGGAGAATCTTAACTTTCTGACCTTCAGGCTTCGTCACGTCGACTTCGTAGTCAATACCTGCAGCCGAATCGAAATTGAATGAGAAGTTCTTGAAGCCCAGACGCTGCTGGTCGCCCCTTGTACTTTCGCTCAACAAAAGCAGATGATCATCAGGCGACGTCATCGTGTTCACCCAGAGATTATAACTCATCTCGAGATGCTTGCGAATCTCCTCACCTGTAAGGCGCATCACGTAGAGTTGATTCTCGAACTTATAAAGATTGAACATATCGCTCACGTAGACAGGACCCTCATTGATAGAAGCATCAAAACTGAGCGGTGCGTTGAATGAAATATCGGCGCCCGTAATCTGAAGTTCCAGATTGAGAATGAAATCGTTGAATGCAGAACTTCCGAAATAGCAATCGCGAGTATAGATGCTATTCTTGAACTCGCCAATCTTGCGATTCACGAACTCGTTCACCTTATCCATATGTGGTTTGAAATAGGCCATAAACTCCTCATCAAGAGGCTCATCAACGACATCGACCAATTGTCCGGAAACCTTTTTGTCGATTACCTTTCCTTTGCGAAGCGTCAGTTCTATTTCAGAATCTGCTAACGTCATTGCATTATTGGCGGGATTGAGACAAACAACCGGCTTCCCTGCTGTGTTTGTGACTGTCTCATTGAAGCGAGTGTGGTCGTGACCGAAAAAGACCAAGTCGAAACCAGGAACTTCCTTTGCTATACGGAGAGAAGCATTCTCCTCGTATTCATCAGTGACGATTCCGCCTTCCCTGCCACTATGGAAAAGTCCGATGACTACATCTGGCTTTTCTGTCTTCTGAAGCACATCTATCCAATAGCGAGCCGAAGCAACCATATTCTCAAACTGCATTCCCGTCCAAATCTTTTCCGGCAACCAGTTCGGAATAGCAGGCGTGAGCAAACCCAAAACCGCTATCTTCACCCCATCACGATTCAGAATCGTATAGGGTTCTACATAAGGCTTTCCTGTTGCCAAATCAATGACATTCGCACCAATCACTGGGCACTTCACTTCCTGAATCCACTTATCGTAGACCGCATGACCTGTCTCCACATCGTGATTACCAATGGCCTGAGCGTCGTATTTCATGTAGTTCACCACCTCTGCCGCTACGTTCGTCGACTTCTCATCAATGAAGTTATAATAGTAGCAAGTTGGCTGTCCTTGCAGAATGTCACCGTTTTCCAGCAGAATGACGTTCTCGCCAAACTCCGAACGCAGTTTATTCACATAGGTACTCACGCGAGCCAGCGTTCCGCGCTTTGGCTTCCGATTGATGAAATCGTAGGGGAAGAACGAGCCGTGCACGTCGCTCGTCTCAATAACGTGCAGTTTGACGGTCTTTGTTTTCTTTTTTGCCATTACAGGTGCTATTGCCAGTAGTGCCATAAGGCTAATTGCGATTAGTTTTTTCATATTTATAACTGATTTTGTCTCTATTGTGAAGTGTAAAAGTCAAGATATTTCCTTGCCACACCTAGATGGTCATGATGACGTCGGACGTACTCTATGCTTTGCTCTTTCAGTTTGGCGATGCGCTCAGGATGAAGCACCAACTGTTCCAATTCGTGATAGACACTCTCATAATTCGGCTCAACGTTGACAATCGGGCGAAGTTCCTTCTCGCCTAGAATCTCATAATTCTCAGGCTCTCCACCACCAATGCAGATGATTCCGCGCTTCATGGCTTCGAGTGGATTCATCGATGGCGTGTAACTATAGAGTTGGTCGAGAATTGCGTCAGAGTTCTGCATCATCTGCGTGTATTCGGCAAAAGGCAAACTCTCTGCTACACGCAATTCGACCCGCTCGCGATATTTCGCGACAATATCCTGTGCAGCCTTGAGCATGATATCGGTTCCCTTATATTCCGAACGAGTCTTGTTGATTCCAATAAACAGTCGAAGAGGTCGCCCCTGAGCATCGTCTATAGGCGGATTCTCGTCTTCAACTTTGATTGGGAACGGAATGAATTTTGTCTTTTGCGGGAACTTCGGCTCATAGCAAACCCAATATTCATAAAGGCCGGCAATGATTCCGTCGCAATCTTCTGCTATCTCTTTGTTCAGCCTTTCCTTCTCCGTTCCCAGCCAGTCGGCTCTTTCTGTAAGTGCGTCCTTATTCGTTCGGAGTTCTTGACCCATGTTGAAATCGCTGTAGCGCAAAGGCTTTTCATTGCAACAAGTCGAAACCCAATAATAATCCATACCGAAAGCCCCTAGGAAAACCTTCTTGTTGTGCTTCCTCAAATATTTATAAACAGGACGAATGCGCTCTGCCTTCAGTTCGAGAAACATGGGATTGATGACCTGAACAACATCATAGCCTCGTAGTCGGGGCAGAATCTTCAAGAGACGCAGCACATAGCCTATTCCACCCCATTTTCCCGTGCTTCTGCTAAGGTCGATATCACGCGGATAGTTCTTCCAGAAGTCTCCGTTGGAAACTACCGTCGCCTCATGTCCCAGTGCCCGAAATCCTTCAGCCAGCGTGTTGTGGACATTGCTATATTCGCCTATCAGCAGTATTTTCATTCAGTCTGAATTCTATTCGATTACTCCTCAAACGCTCTTCACCAGAATCTTTCGTCCTACTTGCGTACTGACCAATTTTCTGAATAGAGAATATTTGTGGGTATATGACTTATTGGGAAGTGGGAAGAGCGATTTAGCACGAAGTCGCTCGACAGCCTCTTCGAGTTTGCTGCTGCTATGAGTAAGTTTTGCAACCTGATAGAGATAATCCATCGTCAGTTGTGCTATACGGCGATTCAGCGCCACTCGATCCATCTCAGGTAAGGTTGCCGCCTGCTCTTGCAACTTATAAAGAATCTGTTCAGTATCCGCCAGTCTTTTTTCGATATGGGCCTCATCTTCTTCATGCGTGATTGAAGTCTCGCGAGTTCTGTAGTAATAAGCCTGCGCGTCGGTCTCCACAACTTTCTCCGCCCGAAGCATGAGCATCGGAGTGAATTCCTCATCCTCATGAAGCATATTGGGCGTGAATTTCAGAGAAGTCAGAATGGCTCGTCGGAACAGATAGCCACAAGCCGAACCGCGCAGATTATTGTTGTGCATGTAAGAAACACCACTCACTGGAGCCTCAGCAGTAACAGTAGAAGTCGAATTGTCTGAAGGTATACGGTCAACGAGATGGAAAAAAACCACATCAGGACTGTCCTTCAGCAAATCGAGGCAAGCATCATAGGCTGTTTTCAGGAGCAGATCATCGCCGTCAAGAAACTGAATGTAGCGACCTGTCGCCATTCTCAACCCACTATTGCGGGCAGTGCTCAATCCCTGATGAGCCTGTCGGAGATAGATGATTTGTTCGGGCAAATCACTAACCGGCGACACATCACTGCCATCATCTACGAGAATAATCTCTCGCTCGTTGTCAGCCAAGCCAAGTGCGACAATACTCTCCACACAAGCCTTGAGCAGTTCAACGGGCAAGTTGTAGGAAGTGATGATGAAACTCACTAACGGCTGTGCCTGACTATCTTGTGTACTAATTTCAAAATCCTGCATAAGTTCTTAAGTCCCAATAGTTTAAGTAGTCTTATCTTAACATTTACTTTCTCGCCTTTCTCCACCTTGCATACCTGCTTTAAAGGCGGTAGGTCTGGAAAGTCTCCCGTCATTTCATACACGTCGATGGCTATATTCAACACCTCGGAATAGTAAGCCTGTGTTGCTGGATGAAGTGGAGAAGTCTCGTCTGAGAGCAACACTCGCCGATGAGCCTCCAGCAGGTCATTCATATCGTTTCCATCGGCCTGTACGGTGATGCCTTCCTGATTGTAGCAATAGTAATAGTAGCCCTCGCTGGTTGTAGCCACCATCTGACATTTCTCCAACAATAGCGGCAGCGTGAACATGTCCTCAAATTTCCTGCCTGCAGGGAACCTCACGCCTCGGAACAACTCCCGACGATAGATTTTGTTCCAGGCATAGGAATGCTGATAGGCTTTGCCCTCATACCAGTATTGGTGAATGTCGTCATATTCGCGATTCTCAAGCCGCAGAGTTGTCATTCCCTTCGGACGGCCATAATGCTCATGAACAGAATATTCCAGCAAATCGTAGTCGTGATGAACCGCCAGCAAGTCCATGAGCGGCTTCAGCGTGTCTTTACCAAGAAAATCATCGCTATCAACGAAAGTGATGTATTCGCCCCGAGCCTTCTCAATGCCAGAATTGCGAGCCTCACTCAGTCCTCCGTTCGTCTGCCTATGAACGACCTGAACGCGGCGATCCTCCTGAGCCAATTGGTCACAAAGTTGCGGACAACTGTCAGGTGAACAGTCGTCAACCAATATCAGTTGATAATCGCGGAAGCGTTGTTCCAACACGCTCTCTACGCATCGTCTAAGAGTTCGTTCTGTCTTATAGACAGGAATGACTATTGATAATTTCATTCTTCACTGCAAATTTACGAATAAGTGAGATAAAAACCAAATTTTATTTGAGTTTTTCCGACCAAAGTATTTTTTGCAAAGCAAAAATAACGCATAAGTGAGCGAATGGACCAAATATAATGTGAACTTTATTGCGCAAAACGGAAACTTCAGAGTTGACTTTATTAGAAACAAGAAGAGTTCAACTGAAGTAAGAACAAAGCAATGCTCTCGACCCAAGAAAGCATGCTTTTAGACTAAACAAAGCACGCCTTTCGACCATAGAAAGCATACCTTTTGACCATAGAAAGGACACCTTTATAGGGGTATAAAGGTATGCTTTATATAGGTATAAAGATATGCTCTGTAGGGTCAAAAGGTATGCTTTATAGAATCAAAAGGATAGGAGCCTCTCCCCTCGCCCTCCCCTACAGGGAGGGAGCCTATCAGCAGAAAAGTATAAAAACGAATAACACCTACCGACCTACCATAACATGCTCCAAATATCGATAAATAAGGGGTTTGAACCATGGTAGGTCTTCATAGAACACCTACCATAGACCTACCATCAGACCTACTATCTGAAAATGGCAAAAGAGATTCTCTCTTCATAGAACGATTCTCTTCAAAAATCCCCTTAAAAGCGCGGTTTTCAATTTTTCATAAGGCAAAAATATTCAAGAAGAAAATGTAAGAATTTATGATAGAATTATGGTAGGTCTATGGTAGGTGTATGGTAGGTCTTGCGGAAAGACCTACCATGCCCTCAGCCCTTTATTCATCGGTATTTGCATGGGGTTATGGTAGGTGGGTAGGTCTTTATCATTTTTTTAGTCTATCGCAGAAAATTAGTCCTGTCGGAGTCGAACTAAAACAAATATAAACAAGACAACGAACTTACCCGGAAAATTGTTTTTAGCGAAACTATGTGCCGTTTTCTTTAACATTATTACAATAATCAAGTGGAAAACTCGTTATTTTCTTAGTAGAAACAATGGAAGAAAAAGATGACAGATACTCCCACATATTAAAATATACTGGAATATTTGGTGGGGTACAAGGACTTGGCATTCTGGTCGGACTCGTGCGCACGAAACTCGTAGCGTGGCTGCTCGGACCAGAAGGTTATGGTTTGGTGTCTCTTTTCAATTCCACCATCAAGACCGTGAGCGACTCCACGAATCTGGGACTTTCCATGAGTGCCGTTCACGAGATTTCCGATGCTTACGAGAAAGAAGATGGCGCTCGACTTGAACACACGGTGAAAGTCATTCGCTCGTGGAGCCTTCTGACTGCTTTGCTCGGCATGATGGTTTGCCTTGTACTAAGTCCTTTGCTGAATCGCTGGACTTTCAACTGGGGTGACCACACGCTCCACTTCGTCCTACTTTCACCAGTGGTTGCACTGATGGCTATTACTGGTGGTGAAATGGCTGTGCTGAAAGCGACTCGCCAACTTCGACACCTTGCAGCGATTTCCATTTACGCAATGCTGGGTTCGCTCATCATCACTGTCCCACTCTACTATTTCTGGCGCGAAGCAGCAATCGTTCCCTCGCTCTTCGCAGTGGCTCTGCTGCAGATGCTGCTTGCCATCGGCTATAGTTACCGACTCTATCCTCTACGCCTTTCACTCCGTCGTTCTCTGCTGAGCGAAGGTCTGGGAATGGTGTGGCTGGGTATTGCCTTTGCCGTTGCAGGAATCATGGGCAGCGGCGCCGAACTCATCATTCGAGCCTATCTGAACAATGCCGATTCGCTTGACGCCGTTGGTCTCTATAGTTTTGGCTATATGATGACAATGACTTATGCGGGAATGGTTTTCTCAGCAATGGACACCGAATATTTCCCGCGCCTTTCAGCAATTCCCAATCTTGGCCAGCGATTCAATGATGCTGTGAATAGCCAGATTGAAGTCTGCCTGTTGCTCATCACCCCGATGCTCGTTGCCTTCATGACGGGCTTGCCTATACTGCTCCCCTTGCTTTCGAGTGGAAAATTCATCCCCATTCTAGGGATGATGCAAGTAATGGTTCTGGCGATTTTCATGCGTGCGATTGAATTTCCGTTGTCCTATATTCCCCTGGCACGAGGCGCCTCGTGGTCCTACATGCTCATGGAAGGATGTTACGACATTGCTATCGTTGTACTCGTCATCTTCGGCTTCAGCCATTGGGGCCTACTCGGAACTGGTATTGCCGTTGCTGTTGCTGCCGTCTTCGACTTCCTCATTCTCTATTTCTACATGCATTGGCGTTTCCAGTATCGTCTGTCGTCAAATGTCGTTCAGTACGTAGCAATCCTTCTTCCGATTGTGCTTTTGTCCTATGCGTCAACCCACATCACAACTCCCTGGCTCTATTGGACAACTGGCTTTATCCTCTTCATTATCAGCGCAACCATCTCCATCAGAATCCTGCAGAAGAAAACCCACATTGTAGAGAATCTGCTCAAACGAATCAGGAACAAATGGCGAAAGTAACCGTACTCATTGCAGCCTATAATGCAGCGTCGTTTATTGAAGAATGTCTCGACTCACTGCGTGCTCAGACACTGAAAGATTTTCAGGCAGTCTGCATCGACGATGGTTCCACTGACCACACGCTTTCCATTCTCGAGAGTTATGCGAAAGATGATTCGAGATTCGAAATCATTCACCTTGAAAAGAATCAAGGGCAGGCTCATGCGCGAAACATTGGACTTCAGCAGGCCAAAAGCAAATACACTTGTTTCCTCGACAGTGACGACTTTCTATCGCCCGACGCACTTGAAAAGATGGTGGAGATGTTTGAGAAGAATGAAAACACCGACTGTGTTCTCTTCCAACTTCAACTCTGCAACGAGGACAAAACAAAGACTGAAGACTATCCTCAGAAGCCCTTCACACAACTCAGTGGCTACGAAGCCTTCCTGAAAAGCCTCAACTGGGAAATTCATGGGATTTACGCTGTGCGCACTTCCATCCATCAGCGCTATCCCTATGACGAATCGTCACTCAGTTATAGCGACGACAACACGACCCGACTACACTATCTGGCCTCTCGCGAAGTGCGAACGTGTGAAGGCGTCTATTACTATCGCCAGCATCCCAAGTCTGTCACTCATCAGGTCAGTCTGCGGCGTTTCGACTATCTGCGGGCAAACATGAGTATGCGCCAGCAATTGCTAGAACTCAACATTGATGCCTCAGTTATTGATGCTTATGAGAATGTGCGCTGGCTCAATGTCGTAGGACTCTACATGTTCTACTTCCAGAACCGAAAGTCTTTCAATTCCGAAGAAAGGGAATACGGACTCAATGAAATCAAAACGGTCTGGAAGAGCATTGAGACAAACCGCCTGACCTTACGCAACCGACTTAAATTCGGCTATATGCCACTGCAGCCATTCTGGCTTTTATTCCGCCTTCAGGAAGAAATCTATTTCGGCCTTCGTTCCATTTTTCGGAAAGAGAAAGAGGCATCGGAAGGAAACGCTTAAATATTGTTAAACTCCCGCAAAATATTCAGTCCATTACACTCTTATTTCATATTTCTTTATTACCTTTGCATCCGCTAAACGCCGATATGGCTCAGTTGGTAGAGCAACGCATTCGTAATGCGTGGGTCGCCGGTTCGAGTCCGGCTATCGGCTCTCAAATGGTTAGTAGGAACGGGCAAAGGCGTCTGCCGATGAATCCCAGCCCTCTAACCATTTTTAAAATCACCGCGGTAATAGCTCAGTTGGTAGAGCATTGGCTTCCCAAGCCGAGGGTCGCGGGTTCGAGTCCCGTTTACCGCTCAATTTCCCCTTACTCTTTGTTTGTGGCAAACAACCATCAAGGCAAAAATTTTATGAGACGACTCTTTTTCCTGATATTGACCCTCTTAGCACCATTTGCGCTCCATGCCCAGAATGCCTTCGTCGAATGCGAAGACACTTGCGAGCACGTGCATGGGATTGATCTCAGCCACTATCAGGGAAATGTGTTTTGGGAAGCGATTGGCCAGAATAAAAAGATGGCGTATGTCTATCTGAAGGCAACTGAAGGCGGTGACCGAATCGACGAGAAGTTCGAACAGAACATTCAGTATGCCCACGAACAGGGAATGAAAGTGGGTGCCTATCATTTCTATCGGCCGAAGACCCCACAGATGCTGCAACTGAAGAACTTCACGGCTCAGTGTCGGGCCGACGAGCAGGATCTGATTCCGATGATTGACATCGAGACTACCAGTGGTCTGAGCACAGAAGATTTCTGCGACTCGCTGTTTGTCTTCCTCGAACTCATTGAGAAGGAATATCGTCAGAGACCCCTACTCTACACGGGCGCTAATTTCTACGACCGCCATCTGCTGGGGAAAATTGACGACTATATGGTGATGATTGCGCAATACACGCCCAACGAACCCCGACTGAAAGACAATCGCGACATTACGATGTGGCAATACACTGGTAAAGGCCACATCAATGGCGTGAGGGGCTACATCGACAAGAGCAGATTCATGGGGCGACACAGACTGCGCGAAATCAGATTCCGTCACAGATAACGTTCTATCAATAACTTACAAAACGAAAATCATCCGATTATGGCTATCATAAAATGTCCTGAATGTGGACACCAAATCAGCGACAAAGCACCCACATGTCCATCGTGCGGTGTAGAGATTGCAGGCCACATCACACATTGTCCGCAGTGTGGAGCGGTCTATCTGAAGGACCAGGATGCCTGCCCCATCTGTCACTGCTCCAATGTTTCGCCGCGCAGTGTTGAGACTCGTGTCGTACCACCTCCCATTCCTCCTGTCACCAGAGAGAACACTCAGGAAAACGCTCCCAAGCAGGAACCTCCAAAGAAGAAACGCCATTGGGGTGCACTTCTCTTTGCATTTCTTATGGCACTGACAATCTGTGGCGTGTGTCTTTATTTCTATCACACTGCCAAAGATTCCAAGGAGACGGAGGCTTTCAACTATGCCATAACCAGTAGCGACCCGCTCGTTCTGCAGAGTTTTCTCAATACATATAAGGATGCGTCGGCTTCACGTAAGGATTCCATCCAGACTCGTCTCACCTACATTGAACAGATGGAACGCGACTGGACGAATGCGTGCGTCAGCAAGTCGAAGAGTATGCTGAACGACTACATCAAGAATTATCCCGAATCGCCTCATAAAGGCGACGCGCTTAATAAGATAGATTCTATCGACTGGGCTGCAGCAAAGGAACTGAACACGATAGAAGGCTATGAGCAATATGCCAAGACTCATCCTAATGGTTCCCATACAGCTCAGGCTGAAGAGGAAATGAAGAATCTGGCAGCCAAAGTTTTGCAGCCTGAAGAGATGGAGTTCATCAGTAACCTATATCGCCGCTTCTATCAGAGCATCAACCAGCAGAATCCCCAAGGACTCGCCGAAACAGTCGCTCCCACTCTTTCATCATTCATGGGACTTGCCAATGCAGGCAAGACTGATGTGGTTCAGTTCATGTTCAAACAGTGGAAAGATGGCGTCAGCAACCTCAACTGGTATATCATCGGTGACTACAAAATCGAAAAGCATGAAGTTTCTACCGACCTCTTTGATTACGACGTAACCTTTATCGCCAAGCGAAAAGTTGAGTACGAAACAGAACCCACGAAGGAAACCAAATACATGGTTACTTCAAAGGTCGACGAGAATGGCCTGATTTCTGCCTATAGCATGCACAAGATTGTGGAATAATTCAGAGCCAAGTTAAGAAATAGCATTTAGCACTACGAAATATTGAATAATGGCCGAAGACTCAATTGCGAGTTTTCGGCCATTATTTATATATGACGGGGCTATTCTATGTATTTCTCTCAATCCTCCACCCACTCAACCTTTTGGGCAAAATACACTTGTAAACACGAAAAAGAATGTTTCTATGCAGCTGGAACTAGGGTGTTTGTTGGGAAATCACAAACTATAGACTCTCTACTGCGTCTACCCGCCAACATCATTAAAGTAACCTTCAGGAGATATCAATCATTTTATTTTCTTGTGCACTCGGTTGGTAAAATGGAAACTGACTGAAACGCATTCCATATAATTCATTTTTACAAACAAAAAACAACCGAAGACTCTTCTTCGAGCCTTCGGCCATTTCTATATTAATATCTTTGAATGTTCTAATGTTCTTGCTGAATACAAGAGCACAGACACATTTCTTCAGAATCTATTCTATTATGCGGGAAGTTCAATCCAGCGAACGTAGCAGAAGTCCTGACGGTGAGGCAACAGGCTATTCTTCGGATACATGCGGACAGCACTCTTGAAGATTCCGGCATTGTTCGGCTCCATGATGCCCTCGAAGACGTAGTTATTGCCTTCGCGACCTACGACCTTCAGTTCAACCTTAGAGAAGACATACTCCTCGCCAGCCTTGTTTGTAGCCAAGTTCACGAGTTCCAGGCCTACTGCATCATCGAGACCCTGCTCGTTAATGACATAGCGAAGTTTGTAGAGTTTACCCGTCTCAGCACCTGATGCAGGTACTTCCCATTCTGAACTTACAACGCCGATTGCATCCCAACGCTCAGCAACAGTCTCCTTCCAGAGAGCGATGTCCTTAGCCAGACGATAGTTGTCGGCAGCGATGGTCTTGAAGCGCTTGGCTTCCTTGCAGTAGAACTTCGAATAGTAATCATCGAGTTGACGCTTCATCGTGTAATGAGGTGCAATCTGCGAGATAGAGTTCTTGATTACCTTAATCCAACCCTCAGAGTAGCCCTTCTTGTTCTTCTTATAATAAAGAGGAATGATCTCATTCTCGAGCAGACCATAGATGGTTGCTGCATCGAGTTGATCCTGATGAGCCTGATTCTGATAGGTGCGCTTCTCAGTCAGAGCCCAACCTGCACCCTCGCGATAGCCCTCAAGCCACCATCCGTCGAGTACGGAGAGGTTCACGACGCCATTCATTTCGGCCTTCTCACCGCTCGTACCAGATGCCTCAAGCGGACGAGTCGGGGTGTTCATCCATATGTCAACACCCGAAACCAGACGACGAGCAAGCAGGAAGTCATAGTCCTCGAGGAAGATAATCTTACCAAGGAACTCAGGACGCTGCGAAATCTCATAGATCTTCTTGATAAGTCCCTGACCTGCGCCATCGGCGGGGTGAGCCTTACCTGCAAAGAGGAACTGCACTGGATGCTCGGGATCGTTCACAATCTTCTCCAGACGATCGAGATCGGTGAACAGCAGATGAGCACGCTTATATGTAGCGAAACGACGGCAGAAACCAATGATGAGAGCATTAGGATTGATGCGCTCCAGCAGGCTTACCACGCGTGAAGGATCTCCTTGGTTCTTCAGCCATGCATCACGGAACTGACTTCGGATATATTCCACAAGTTTCTTCTTCAGAGCCATACGAGTTGCCCAGATTTCCTCATCGGGACATTCGTTAATGGCCTCCCAAATCTTCTGGTTCGACTGGTCGCTCATGAACGACTTGTCGAAATACTCAGCATACACCTTGCGCCATTCAGCAGCAGCCCATGTGGGGAAGTGAACACCATTGGTAACGTAACCCACGTGGTTCTCCTCGGGATAGTAGCCCTTCCAAATGGGGGCAAACATTTTCTGAGAAACCCATCCGTGAAGTTTCGATACACCATTCACCTCCTGACAAGTGTTGCAAGCGAAGGTCGACATACAGAACTTCTCTGACTTGTCGTCAGGGTTCGTACGACCCATGCCAATAAACTCATCCCAAGTGATACCGAGTTTCTGAGGATATCCACCCATATACTTGCCGAACAGACCCTCGTCGAAGTAGTCGTGACCAGCAGGAACGGGAGTGTGAACTGTATAGAGACCACTTGCGCGAACAAGTTCGAGTGCCTGGTTGAAGTTCAAACCTTCTTCAATATAATCGCAAAGACGCTCCAGGTTGCAGAGGGCAGCATGACCCTCGTTGCAGTGGTAGATGTCTTTCTTAATGCCAAGTTTCTTCAGCAATATCATACCACCAATACCCAGAAGAATCTCCTGCTTCAAACGGTTTTCCCAGTCACCTCCATAGAGTGAATGAGTAATGGGCTTGTCAAACTCTGAGTTCAGTTCGTTGTCCGTGTCAAGCAGATAGAGACTCACACGACCAACATTCACGCGCCACACGTATGCGTGTACCTGATAATTATTGTAAGGCACATCGATCACCATGGGCGAACCGTCTGCATCGAGTTGACGCTCAATGGGCAGAGCGTGGAAGTCCTGAGACTCGTAGTTGGCAATCTGTTGGCCGTCAATCGAAAGACTCTGTGTGAAGTAACCGAAACGATACAGAAAACCAACAGCGCACATGTCGACATTAGAGTCACTGGCCTCCTTCACATAGTCACCGGCAAGCATACCGAGACCACCAGAATAAATCTTCAGGGCTGAGTGTATACCATATTCCATGCAGAAATAAGCCACAGAAGGACGTGAACTATCGGGTTTCACGTCCATGTAGGCATGGAACTGATCATAGACTTTCTTAATGCGCTTCATGAGCGCCTTATCCTTCACAATCTCTTCCTTACGGTCAAAACTCAAACGTTCGAGCAGGCGCACGGGATTGTGGTGAACATCGTGATAGAGTTCAGGATCGAGGTCGCGAAACAGGTCACGTGCCTCAAAGTTCCAAACCCACCACATGTTATGGGCAATCTCATCCAGAGGTTTCAACTGCTCTGGCAGACTTGACTTTACGGTAAATTCTCTCCACTGGGGAGCATTTGTGTAATCTGCTTTAATCTTCATACTTTTTATAATAACTATTTATGGAAATACTAAATTGATTGATTGAAAAATATCAAAATGGCAAGCATCAAATCTGCGCCATTCGTTCGTCAGCCTTACGCAATGCTACGTCGTAAGCCTCATAATATTGCTTGATGAAATGGCGCCATAGAGCCTTCTTTGACAGTTGCTCCGCATTCTTGCGTGCTGCCTTCACCTCGTCCTTGGTCATGTTCGAATAGTCGGCAACCGTGTCTTTCACGATGTCGGCTACTTCAGAATAATTATAGTCCGTACGATGAATAACCTTCACGCCGTCGCTGATTTCTCCCTGATGACCAAATACAGTATTCGCCCAAAGTCCAAAGCCAGCCAAATCGGTTGTAATGCACGGAACGTGGAAAGCCACAGCCTCCAGCGGAGTGTAACCCCAGGGCTCGTAATAAGAAGGATAGATGCAGAGGTCGTTACCCAACACCACATCGTAATAAGTCATATTGATGATACCATCATCGCCAGTCAGATAACACGGCAGGAATATCAACTTCACGCGATCTTCCTTGCGGTTGTGCATATCATAGAACTTCATCATGTTCAGCACGTTGTCGTGACCCATGTTGTGAAGCCAGTGGGTAATCATCGGAACCTCCAGCGGCTCCTCAGAAGGCTGTCCTTCCTGTTGGAGTCTTTCCTGCAAGTCCTTGCGAGGCTCTCCTACCCAACCTGGTACTACAATGAAAGCCAACACCTGCTTCTTCAAGTCACGATTACGCAACAGTCGGTTCATTGCTTCAATGAACACGTCAATGCCCTTGTTTCTGAATTCGTAACGTCCACTTGTAGAAACGATTAAGGTATCATCGTCTAAGTTCGTACCCATCAGTGCATTTGCCACCTTCAACAGACGGCGTCTTGCTGCACCTCTCTTGCGGGTGAACGCAGCACCTTTCGGTACAAAATTATCTTCAAATCCATTCGGCAATACCACATCGACAGGTTTGTCGAGCAGTTCCACACATTCTTTTGCTGTGATATCGCTTACTGTAGTGAAACAATCTACGTTGTGGGCGGTCTGCCGCTCAATAGAATGCTTGCTCTGCACATTCAACTCCCCTGCCATCTGAGTGCCGTTATAAGCAAACAGATAATCATAGAGAGGCTTGTTGTTACCGGCAATAGATCGGCCGATACTCGTCGCATGGGTCGTGAAAATGGTTCCAATCTGTGGCAACTTGTGACGTAAATAAAGAAGTCCAAGTCCAGTCATCCATTCATTACCCTGATAGATAACCTTAGGCTGTTCTGCAACAATCTCAGTCATGAGCCAACCATACATGCTCTCTACCACCTTCGCAGCTGCATAAGAGAACATCGACGCCTCATCATAGTCGCCATAAGCATGGAGCGAATCCACACCATAAAGTTCCCACATCTGGGTGTAAATCTCATTTTTCTGCTCAAAGAAGGGGTTGAAATCAACAAGAATGGCAATCGGTTGTCCTGGTATCTGCCAGCGGCCTACTTTCACATGCAGGTCTTCTTTGCTTGCTTGGGCTTTCCAACTTGCAAACAACGAAGAATCCTCTTCAAAATAAGGGCATGGCTTGTCGCCCCAGCAATCAGGGCCTATGAAAATTATTCTATCTGAAAGAACGTCTTGAAGAGTCTTTGCTCTCGTAGATAAAACCGTATAGATACCGCCAACTTTATTGCAGACTTCCCAACTTGATTCAAAGATATAGTCGGGAAACAACCTATTTTTTGTCATAAAAAATTAACACGCGTCAAATTCGGGTGCAAAGTTAATAAAAAAATCTTAAACTAATGGTACTATAAATCTAAAAAAAAGCAAAAGAGAATAATTCTTGACATATATTAGTTACCTTTGCATCGCAAAACAAAATAAAATGATGAAAAAAGCAAAAATCTACATCCTGCTGCTTGTTGGTTTGCTCAGTTCAGCCAACTTGCTGGCTCAGACTGATAGCCTCACTTTCAGAGGTACGATTGTCAACGATGAATATCAGGTTTGGTTCGACATTGACTTCTACAATCAAACTGTACTCGTTCCCAATCAGGAAATATTGGGGGAACTTCCTGGCTATATGGGTGCTAAGCGCGACCCGCGTAAATGGCTCATCACTTCTGCCGAAATCACCACACCCACCACTGCTCGTCTTGAGATTATCAACGACTATGGTAGCGAAGATCTTGTTGCTACCCTTACCCTTCAGGCTGACGGCACTTACGTCTTGCGCCAAGTTGACGGCAGTCCCCTTCGCATTGTTGTTAATAGGAAATGGCTGAAACTTCCTAAAAACTTGGTTCTCAAGCGCAAAAAGTAACCGTTTTTAACCAAAGGACCTTCATTTCTTTGACGTAAAAACTCTTTTTGCATTACAAATAATTAATAGCATTTGATTCGATACATAAAGCCAAGTTCGATACGGTGGATATTCTTCCTGGGTAGGAATGGGCTTATAACTCAGCATTGGTATACTAATAAAGGAACGTGATGATGAGATAGGCCACACCAATGCTCACGAAAGTGGTGATAAAGCCTGAAAGTTGGAATGAATGATTGATGACAAACCTGCCGATACGAGTCGTGCCGGTTGTGTCGAAATTAATCGCTGCCACCTCAGTAGGATAGTTCGGAATAAAGAAATAGCCATTGACTGCTGGGAACATTGCGACAAGTGCAAGAGGCGGTATGCCAAGACCTATGCCGAGCGGATAGAGCGTGCGAACAGTTGCGGCTTGCGAAAACAACATGATGGACATGATGAAAAGCGCCACAGCAAAAAGGAAAGGATACTGGGTTACGATATCGGCAATATGAGTGCGGAAGAACTCCAGATTTCCATTGAAGAACGTGTCGCCCATCCAAGCAATACCAAAAATGCTCACAACGGCGTTCATACCAGCAGAAAATACGTTGCCCGTGACGGCCTTCTCTACATCAGCCTTGCCAAGAATCAAAATCAATGCGGCAACCGACATCATGATAATCTCAATGGTGTTCGGCATTGACAAACGCTCCTCGCCCCCATCAACCATGAAAGAAGGACGCAATGAGGGAACAGAACCAAACAACACCACGAGCACTACACCTAACAGAAAGGCAAAAACGGCGCGCTTAGAATATTTTGTTGCGTGCGACTCAGCCTGCTCCATTTTTTGATGGTCGGCCTCGGGATTAATCAGACCTTCACGAACACGACGCTGATATTCAGGATCATCGACAAGTTCCTTTCCAACTCGGTTCTGAACGAAGGCTGAGACCATAATAGCGATAAAAGAAGCAGGAATACAGATAAGAAGAATGTCCTTTAACTCTATGCCCTTGCAGCCAAGCAAATCAGTGCTGATTACAGCAGCAGTAGCAGCAGACATTGGCGAACCCGTGATTCCGAGGGAAGCAGCAATCGTGGCTACGGTCATTGGACGCTCGGGGCGAATCTTATTGTCCTTTGCTATTTCCGAAATGATGGGCAAAAGGGAATAAGAAGTGTGGGCCGTACCTGCAACAAGACAAAAAAGCCAAGTTGTAAGAGGACCATAATAAGTAATATGTTCGGGGTGCTTATGCAAGAATTTAGAGGCAAGACCTACAAGGTAGTCGAGTCCGCCAGCGGCTTGCAACGCGGCAGTGGCTGTGATAACAGAAACAATGATAAGCATCACATCGACGGGAATATTACCAGGACGCAATCCAAATAGGAATACAAGGATGAACACTCCCACCATTCCGTAAATGCCAAGTCCGATACCTCCAACACGGGCTCCGATAAAAATCAGCGCCAGCACAATCGCTAACTGAATGAGTACTATTGTCGTTGCCATATCTTGTCAATAGGTTTCTGTCAAATTATTCTTTTCTGCCTTTTTGCTCTTGCTTAGGTTTTCATTCTGCAAAGATAATCAATCTTTGGCAATTAGCGTTTAGAAAATTCAAAGCATTTTTTGTAAAATCTGAAAAAGTTTGCAGAATAGAGAGAAAAGAAGCGTTTTCACTATTAAATATGGTCAGGAGAATTGAAAGAAATTCAACTATGGTGAGAGGGATAAAGGTTGTTTAGATAGGTGGTACTCGTGAAGAATGAGCAAATAATGAAGAAGGAAAAACAGACGAATTTTTACTTGAAAAAGAGATAGTCTGCTAAATTTTTAGTAACTTTGCTGACAGAACTAAAATGTCATAACGATGATTGAACAGATAGAAATTACTCTCACGCCAAAAACTCGCGGTTTTCATTTGGTGACGAGCGAGATTTTGCGGCAGTTACCAACATTGCCGAAAACGGGTATCATCAACATTTTCTGCAAGCACACGAGTTGCGGAATAAGCATCAACGAGAACTACGACCCTGACGTGAGAATTGATATGGAGACCATCTTCAATCGACTTGTGCCAGAAAATCTACCCGAATATGAGCATACGCTGGAAGGAAGCGACGATATGCCTGCTCACGCAAAGTCAACACTGAGCGGAGTGAGTCTGACCATTCCGATTACGAACAAGCGACTAAATATGGGAACGTGGCAAGGTATCTATTTCTGCGAATATCGCAATCATGGTGGACCAAGAAAACTTGTAATAACAATTATAGGATAATAAGAATATGGATTTTTTAGAACTGGTAAAAAGCCGTTATAGTTGCAGGGCTTATGAAGACCGCAACGTGGAACAAGAGAAACTGGAGTACATCATGGAATGTGTGCGGCTTGCTCCATCTGCAGTGAACAAACAACCTTGGCGATTCCATATTGTCTCGAGCAGTGAGGACAAGGCAAAGATACAGCAATTTTATCCTCGTGATTGGTTCAATTCGGCACCACTCTACATCGTGGCTTCCGTACTGCATGATGAGGAATGGGTAAGGGCTGACGGCAAGCATCATGGCAATATCGATGTGGCTATAGCAGTAGAACATCTCTGCCTCGCTGCTACTGCCCAAGGACTGGCTACCTGCTGGGTTTGCAACTTTGATGTGGCACTCTGCAAAAAACTTTTCGAACTGCCCGACTCAGAAGAACCTGCAGTAATCATCCCATTGGGATATGCTGCTACAGAGCCAACGGCTAAGAAAAGAAAACCGATGGAGGAGATTGTGAAGTAGGAACTTAAAGCCAAAGTGGTCAGATTCTTTTCTAAGGAATGGCATCCTGATTGGTTCAAAGCGATTTCAATACAAAATCAATACCAATCGAGTCCATGCTCCTTACAATAATCTATTGCGGGTTTATAACCTTGAAAGGTGGATTTGTGAATCCATCGCAAGCCACTGCGCTCATCTTTCGGAACACCTGTGCCCGTCATTAAGAACCAACCTGTAGCGAATTGTGCCTGAGCATCACCACCTTGTGCTGCCAGTTCGTACCAGAAAACGCATTCCGTCAGGTCTTTCTCAACACCATCACCATTCCAATAGGCTGCACCCACGTTCTTTTGACTGAGAATATGCCCCTGAAACGCTGCCTCTCGATACCAAAGAAAAGCCTTCTCGTGGTCGGTTTCAACTCCATCGCCAAGATAGTAGGCATTCGCCACGTTCACCTGCGACTGCATATCGCCCATACTTGCCGCTCGCATATACCACTCAAAAGCCAATTTCTTATTCGCTTCAATCCCCTTCCCATGATAATAGCATTCTCCAACATTAAAACAGCCATAGACGTCACCCTGTTCAGCGGCCTTCATATACCACTCTAAGGCTATCTGAAGATTTTCCTTCACGCCATAGCCCCGCTCGTAGCATACGCCGAGATTGTTCATTGCACGAGTATCGCCTTGATAAGCCTTCTCGCGGTAGTCATCCGCCTTATTTCGGTCTTTTGCCATTATCTTACTTCATGCGCCCTACCCTATTCACTTCTTTTCCCACTTTCCTTCTGCATTTTCAAATAAGAAAAACTGAGAATAAGCACAGGCGCTTTGTCATAAACTATCCTAAATATTAGGTGCAAATGTAGTAAAAAATCGGCAAATATCAGACAAATTGACTAACTTTGCATTGAATATCAACAATGATTAAGCCAAAATGATAGATTTTCTACAACAAAACTCAAGTTTGCTGAATATTGTCCTCACTTATCTCGTAATTATTAATGTGGTTGCCTTTTTCGCCTTTGGCATCGACAAATGGAAGGCAAAACATGCAAAATGGAGAATCTCAGAGGCTACGCTGTTAATGCTGGCAGTCATCGGTGGAAGCATAGGCGCTTGGCTGGGAATGAAAGTCTGGCACCATAAGACGCTGCACAAAAAGTTCCGTTTGGGTATTCCGCTGATTCTAATCATTCAGATTGCGTTGCTCTTTCTGACTTCATGCAAAACAAAGCAAGTAGCAGAAATAACAGAACTGCCTCAGGGACAATTTGCTCCAGAGCATTCCTCTACTGTGTTTATTGTGATGTATGACCGATCGATTGGCAAAGAACCTTTGCTGAAAGCCATCAAAAAATACAAGGCCAAAATCATCTACGACTACAATATTACTCCTGGAATGGCACTAAAGAAACCAGACAACAAGACGCTCGAGGAAACTATGCAATATTTCAGAAAGGTCAAAGGCGTCATCTCTGTTGAATATGACCACATTTATCGCCTAACCGATCCTGTAAGACCAAAGCAAGTTGACAGGTAAGAAGCCTTAAGCCTTGTTCCAATTTCAGATTCAGACAGCCACAACTGTCTCCATCTCAATTTGCTACGGATAATTGTTAACCAACATATAATTCTTATCACTGCTGTCCAAAGAAAATTTCTCAGACATGATTTAAATTGATTATTTTCAATGAGTTACGCGAATATTATTTTTTCGAGATTTGATTTTGTACTTTTGCAAATCGTATTGCAAGAGGCAGAAATCATGAATCAAGGA
>JAILFH010000060.1 GCA_024697645.1 Prevotella sp. | reverse complement strand
TTATAATATAATATAAAATTATTCTTCTTACATTCTATAAAAATTTAACTTAAATTTCTTTCAATTTTCAATCCGTTTTTAAGCGAATATATATTGAAGTTCCCTAATGAGACAAAGCGACAAAGTGACAATGCGACGTTTTGAGTTCTCGTATCAAAAATTTCAAGTAAATAAAAAACAATTCTTTGTAATTTCGCAATTTGCAATCGTGATTTGGCAATTTGCAATCGTGATTATGTTGTTTGCAATTTGCATCTTAAGAAAAATATTTACACGATTTTTCCTTAAATTTATCACGGAAGACGGGCAATTTTAAGTTAATATTTTGTAAAGAAATATTACCGACTTCCGATGAAATGGACGATTTTTGAAGTCAGAATCAGGTGATTTTTCGGCTTTTTTGACAATTATTTTGCCGAATTTTTCGCCAGTTTATCCGAGAAGCACAACACCTTTTTTTTGAAAAATTATGACAAATTATGTGGGCGCAAATTTGAGCCGACATCGCCTTTCCGAAGGAAGGGTATGCGAGGCCGTCACTTACAACTGCGTGATAGGCAGAGCGACCCGACTATAACAAAGAATAAAGCGGCTGGTGCCAGATGCATCAACCGCCTGTTTACTGCGCGCAGCGCCTTTACTTGAGTTCGAAGACGCGGCTGGCGTAGTCGTCGCGGAGGGGAAGTTCGAGGCCGACGGACATGAGGAACTCACCTGTGAAGGTCTTGCCGCTGAGGGCACAGGGCTTCTGGTCGATGCGCACGTTGCGCTCAGTGAGCGTGTACTGACGAGCAGGATCGAGGCCAGCGAGACGCAGACGTGGCAGAGGCTGATCGCAGTAGTTGTCGGTCTTATAGACGAAGAGTACGGCATGGTCACGGTTGTCGTCGACGAACATAATGGACGAGAGCCCACCACGATCGTAGGGCGAGATGAGTCGGTAGAGATTACCCGTCTGCACCGTATTGCGGAGTTCCTTGTAGTCGGCAAATGCACGCGTGCACTGCTGACGCTCCTGATCGGTCATCTGACTCGGCTGCAACTCAATGCCCAGACGTCCACTCATCGCCACATCGCAACGGAA
Organism: Prevotella sp.; assembly: GCA_024697645.1. GTDB lineage: Bacteria > Bacteroidota > Bacteroidia > Bacteroidales > Bacteroidaceae > Prevotella. The sequence goes on along the minus strand of JAILFH010000060.1, from coordinate 22,886 downwards.
CTTCACGGGAATCACTCGACCGCCTGTATTCCAATAAGGCACGTGGTTGATGTGCTGCGCCATTGCGTTGGCGGGGAAGAAGAACGATGTGCCATACTGGATGTAGACACGCTGGAGTGCATCGGTGTTGTCGCTCACCCAGAATTCGTCGAAATAGGGCAACAGACCGTAGTTGGCACGACCGCCACCAGAGGCGCAGTCCTGAATCACGAGGTCGGGATACTTCGCACGCACACGCTTCAGCACCTTGATGAGTCCACGATGCCAGTCGACATAGAGATTGCTCTGCTTCGTCTTGGGCAGATAGAGCGAACCGTAGTTCTGAATGCTCGCATTGGCGTCCCACTTGATATAGGCAATCTCGGGATTCTCAGTCATGAGTTTATCTACAACGCCGAAGACGAAATCCTGCACCTTCGGATTGCAGAGGTCGAGGACAATCTGCGTGCCACCACGACCCTGCTTCAACTGACGGCCCTTGGTCTGAAGCATCCACTCAGGATGTTGCTCATAGAGTTCGCTGACGGTGTTCGACATCTCGGGCTCAATCCAGATACCAAACTTAATTCCACGCTCGCGGGCTGCATTGGTGAGCGCCTTGATGCCCCCAGGAAGTTTGTTCTTGTCGACTACCCAGTCGCCAAGCGACGAGGTGTCGTCCTTACGGGGATACTTATCGCCAAACCAACCATCGTCCATCACAAACAGTTCGCCACCGAACTTCGCAATATCATCCATCATCTGAATGATGCGCTCCTCGGTGATGTCGAAATAGATTCCCTCCCAGGAGTTGAGCAGGATATCGCCCGTCTTCATGCCCCGATGGAACATGCCACAGGTGCGTGCCCAGCGGTGGAACGTACGGCTGACGCCTCCCATGCCCTCATTGCTATAGGTCAGCGCGAGGTGGGGAGTCTCGAAGACTTCCTTCGGTTCGAGGATGTATTCCGACGACTGCGGATCGATACCCGCATAGAGATGGTGCTGGTCGCGTCCTGTGGTGTTGATGCGGATTTCGAAATTACCGCTCCAGCAGAGCACTGCGCCAATGGTGCGACCACGCTGCTCGTTGGGTTTTCCGTCGAGCGAGAGCATCACCTCAGGCGCATCGAGATGGGAGTTGCGTGCACCGTCGGTATTGCGAATGGTCTTCACGCCTGCTGTGAGCAATTCCTGCGTCGGCTCGGTCTCCGCAGCCCAGTTGCCATGAAGATGAGTGAGCCAGACATTGCCCTGACGAATCGATAGATGACCCGAGTCGAAGCGCTTCAGCGTGATGGCCTTCTTCTCCTGATGAACGATTTCGGTCCAAGTCTCAATGACATCGACGTTCTCATAAGCCTTATAGAACACACGAACGGTGACGGGCAGGAGTTTGTCCTGCATGGTGACAACGGTAATCTGAGCACCGCTTTCCGAACGCTGTTCTACATTCTTCACGGCCAGTTCGAGGTTGAGGTCGCCGTCGGCATGCTGCACCTGAAGAGCGGGCAGATGAATCGCGTCGACGGTGCCAAAAGCAGGCAACGCAGAGAAATGAAGGTCAGCACCTGCATCACGAAGTTGCTGCAAGGTGGCGGTGCGGTCGCCATAGTATGACATCTGAAGGTCGCCGCCCTCCGATGCGCTTAATAACAGTTGCGTGTTAGGCGTCTGAATCTTAATGTCGCCCTGCCAGGAAAATGCCAACGACGGGCACATGAAAACGAATGCTGAAAGAAACAGAGACCCCAAGAAACCTCGGGTCTTGACTGAGATTATTGTTGCGTTCATAAGCGTTGTTTTTTATTTTCGATTTTGATGATTTCAATAGGACGAGATACTATTATCTTGATGATATCAATAGAGCGAGATTTTATTGTCTGGACGATTTCAATAGAGCGAAATGTTGTTGTGCTGTCGATCTCAAGTTATTGCCATGACGATTTCAATCAAGCGAAATGTTGCTGCCTTGACGTTATCAATAAGGAGAGATGTTGTTGAGTTCCTTGAGTTCTTCCTCGTTGACCTTCGTCGAGAAGAGGAGGCGCAACTGCTCGGACGTGATGCTGGTGGCGGGCGCGAAATCGGCAGAATGCATGTAACTCAGCACAGACGCATAGAACTGCCTGCCCTCAGGATACTGGGCCGCCTGTTCGAGATTGCTCATGACCACCAGAAGGCGTCCGATGCCCACCTTGAACTCGAAGACAAGTCCGAGTTTATGGTTTCGCTCGATATTATCGATGACCTGAACGATGGGGCGATAGTTAGGACTGGTGTTGTCGAGAATGAACGGATGGCTCTCCTTGACCACGGGGAACCACTGCCACGAGGAATGGTCCTCTGTGGGGAACAGGCGCAGCAGCGGATGCTGGGGATTGCAGAGAATGCCCAACGTGCCGGGGGAGACAGACCTCTTGTTGTTCTCGGAAATGGTCTTGAACATACGGTAGTTCCAATAGTCAGTCTGGAAGAGTCCGCCGACGCAGAGGTCAGTGGAATCGGGCATGAGCAACACCGACGCACCCTCAGAGAGTTGACGGACAACATCGTCGGAAAGGTCGCGAGCAAGGAGAATGCCGTTCTTCAGCGGTTCGAGATTGGTCTGCGAAGGATAAATCCAGATTGGATAGTCGTTGTGCTCACCTCTTCCGCTGATCTCCAAACTCAACGTGAACCTCATGGGCTTGCCGAGTTTCGGGAAGGGAACGTCGGCCGAGCCAACGTCGATGAGTCCTTCTTCGTCGGTATCAATCGTCAACTGATGAGACTGGGTTTTGAGAGAACCGTCCTCATTCCATTTCAGGAAATACCTGAGCGTCTGGCCCTTGAGCGACTGACCGCCATAGTTGGCCACCTGGAAGCGAACACGAAGCGGTTCGTCGTCGGTAAAGCAGAAGCGATCCATGATGGCCATCGGAACCACCTCGGAACAGAAGCCCCGCCACTCGAGCGGAGTGATGAGCCCCTTGGAATCGAGGAACGCATCGAGCACGCCCACGTAGGCAGAACCCTGTCCAGGATAGTCCTGAAGGTCGAGCAACTGGAAACCAGCCATATCTCGCGTGCGAAGATCCATCTCGACGTCCTGCTTATAGAGTTGCATCGACCAAAGTCCGCTAGCGCGATGGAAGTCGGCAGCCTGATCGCTCATGCCCGCCTTCTCAAGACGCTTGCGGAAGATCTCGATGTTGCAGGGCTGCAGGACACCCGTGTATTTACTGATTTCAGCGTAGTCGGGATAGGTCTGGAACTGCGCCGTCTCGTGACTGATGACAGGCACTGAAGACAGGGCGCATCCCTCATCGAAATTCATCGTGGTGTTGGGATGGAAATGATTAATCATTCCGCCGTCGGCCGCATCGGCAAACGAGAACGAACCACGCGTGTGAGTGTTGTAGTTGCCCCATCCTTCGCCCCCGACGCGACAGGTAGTGAAATAGTCCATTCCAGGCTTCACGCCCTGATAGCCGAGATAATAGTTGGAGCCAAAGGTGAAGACCTTGTCGGGAGCCATATGGCGGAAGTCGTCGACAAACTCCCGCATCTTCTCAATGCTGCCCCAGAGTTCGTTGCCTAGGGCAAACATGCGGAACGAAGGATGATGGCCGTACCAGCGCATGATGTTCTCGCCCTCCTTGTGGAGAAACGTCATCAGCAGCGAATCCTCTGCCTTGAAGTCACCCCAGAACGGCAGTTCGGGCTGCAGGATAATGCCCATGGAATCGGCCATCGCAAAGGCAGCCTCAGGTGGACACCAACTATGGAAACGCACGTGATTCAGTCCGTATTCCTTGCAGACTTCGAAGTAATGGCGCCACGAAGCATTGTCCATAGCCACGTGTCCCGTGAGGGGCCAGACGCAGGCGTCGTGACGACCGCGCAGGAAAATGCGGTGACTATCAGCATAGAAATGCTTTCCGCGAATCTCGAAATTGCGGAAGATGGCGGGGACGGGAGACTGGCCAGAGTAGTTAGTATAATTAGAGAAAAGAGAAGGGCTAAATAGGCCAGAGGGGTTAGATTTTCTAGAGGAACTAGATAGACTAGGGGAACTAGACAGACTAGAGGAACTAGACAAACTAGGGGAACTAGATTGACTAGGAGAACTAGTTCTTCTAGATAAACTAGAAGCTGAGTTTGCGGGGCTGATGAGACCCGAGGCGAGAGCGCCTTCAGCGGAAGCCTTCGACTTCGTCTGAGGAACAGCGTAGAGCCCGAGCCGACCTATCACACCGTTCCAGTTGGTCTGGGTGTCTTCGGTGTAAGCATGACTGCTGCCATAGACCTGCTGAGGAACTCCGCTGCTGTTGTCGACCATGATGGTCAGCACGTGGCGACCTGGCTTCAGGCGAGGAAGTTGGTAGACCTGCGGAGTGGAAATATCATTGCACTGCCCTACCCTACTGCCGTCGAGATAGACTTCGGTGAACTTCGTGAGCTCGAGAAAGAGGAGCACCGACTTCTTCTTCCACGACTTCGGGATGAGAATCTCGCGGCTGTACCACGCACGACCCTTATAATAATAGCGGCGGCTGAGATGAGTGGTCTCATCGAAATAACTCAGCGGAGAGCCTTTCTTGTTGGTATCGGTAGTGCCTGGGAGTTGCACCACATCGGAAAGCGCTGACGATGGCGAAAGCGAGCCGTCGGCATCAAGGGCGAACTGCCAGGACCCCGACAGGTCGATGAAGGACGAGGGGTCGTTCTGGGCATGCAGCGAGAAGGCTGCACAAAGGGCAAACAGCAGCGGGATGAATCGTTTCATGACGTTCGTTCAAGGATTTCAAGACACATGCGAGAGTTGTGATAAGGACACTTCCAGAAGCCTGCATGGTCGTCGGTGAGATTGAGTGAGCCGTCCTTATGGCGACTCCAATACCACTCCCCATGCTCGTAGTCGATAAGGTTGTTCTTGATGTAGTTCCAGCAACGGAGCGCCTTGTGGAGCGCATCCTCATCACCAAAATACTGATAGAGATTGAACCATCCGACCACATTCTCGGCCTGTACCCACCAGTGCAAGTCGTCGTCGACGTGACCCGTGTCGAGATTGGCCTCATGAATCATGGAACCATCGGAATTGAGTCCTTTCTCAGAGGCTTTAGCCACCATCTTCACAATGGGCTCCACCTTCCTGAGGACATCCTCGTCGCCCAGCACGAGCGCAGCCTCGTGGAGAAGCCACGAACACTCGATGTCGTGACCATAACTCTCCAGATGGCCCGCCCCACGCGTCCAGTCGTTCTCGAAGAAGAGGTCGAGGTGGTGGGTCTCGGGATTGAGAATTCGGTCGGTGAAGATGTTGATGAGATTGCGCAGACTGGCCTCAACCCTTCGGTAGAGTTCTGGCGGTACCGTCACCGAAACTGGCAGTACTGCGCCCAGAACGGGCACGTAGTTGCACGACTCAGCCTCGTGGAACTCCTGCAGGCAGCGGAACAGATTGGCGTAGGGCTCGATGATGTGAAGATGTGTGTTCTGCGATTTCGGATAGTTGGCGTCGAGTTCCGAGAGGCGCATATCGGCTATCTCGCCCCATTCACGGGTGCAGGCTTCGATGTAGCCGTTATAAAGATGGTCGAGGGAGTGTTCCTCGATGCTCTCATAGAGGCCGATGGCGTAGTCCAAAGCCTCATGGTCGCCCGTGGCGCGGGCATACTCGCTGAGTCCGTAGATCATGAAGCCAATGGCGTAGAACTGCTTCTTCGTATCGCGAGGCTGTCCCTTATAGTCGAGACTCCAGTAGGTGCCGCCGAAGTCGGGGTCGACGAAATGGTCGAGGATATAGTCCTTGGCGCGCGTGGCTGCCTCAAGGTATTCGGGCTTGCGGAGCACCCGATAGGCGGCCGAGAACGACCAGAGGATGCGGGCATTGAGGATTCCGCCTTTGTCGGCGTCCTTCACGAGTTCGCCCTGACCTGTCATCTGACCATAGAAGCCACCATTCTCGAAGTCTTGCATCTTGTTGAGCCAGAAACTGAGAATATTGTTTTCCACCACATCGAGGACTTCGGACCTCAAGATGGTTACGGCCTTACGGCAATCGAAAGTGCTACTCATGGGCTATTTTATATCTTAATGGAATACTATTTCTTGATGGGATACTTATAGAGCAAGAGAACGATGAGCGAGGCAATGGCTGCGGGGAAGAGCGAGAAGATAGCCCAGATCATCTGGCGAACTGCCTCCTCGTTGGTGATGGTCACTACGGTCTGGCCATTAGCGTCGGTTCCAGAGATGAAGCCCGCAATACCGAGCAGCAGGGCAACAAGCGCACCCGAAATGGCTGAACCGAACTTCTGCGACATTGTACCGCTGGAGAAGATAAGGCCTGTAGAAGATGTGCCAAACTTCTCAGTAGCGTAGTCGGCAACGTCGGCGTACATCGACCACAACAGCGGCGAGAACAAGCCAATGCCCACGGAAGTGATGATGACTACGGCAATCATGACCCAGATGTAGGCGGGGTCCATGGGAATGAAGAAGAAGGCTACCGACGAAACGGCACAGATGATGGCGGCCCAGGCAAAAGCCTTGCGCTTGGAACCCACCCATTTCGTGAACTTCGGCGAGACACCACCGAAAATCATACAAGTCACCTCACCGAAGGTCATGAACACCGTGTAGTTGATGATGAGACCCGAGACGGTGACGTCGCCGTGCAGACAGTACTGCAGCATGTAGCCCGCAACTGCATAGCGGAATCCGTTGAAGAAGTTGGTGCAGATTCCGATGAGCGTCAGATAAATCCAAGGTTTGTTCTTGAACAAATCAGCAAAGGGCTTGAACGAGAACTTCTCAGCACGGACGGGCTTCAGACGCTCACGTGTCAAGAGTCCGCAGGCCAATGTGCCCACCGTAGCAAGTCCACCCAGCAATGCACCCAGCACTGCATACTGATGAGCCTCGCTGCCGCCTACCATCTTCTGCAGATAGGGGAACGAAAGCAAGGTGATGAAGCCCATAGCGTAGGCACCGACCATACGATAGGACGAGAACTCGTTCTTTTCGTTGTCGTCGTCGGTCATCACGCCCAGCAGCGAGCCATAAGGCACGTTGACGGCCGTATAGGTGGCCATCATGAGCAGATAGAAGCCATAGGCCCAGATGCGCTTGCCCGTTAGTCCGAGGTCGGGCGTATAGAGCAGCAGGGCAAAGACCAGACCCAGGGGAATGGCACCGAAGATGAGCCAGGGGCGATAGGTTCCCCAGCGCGACTGAGTGCGGTCAGCAAGCGAACCCATGAGCGGGTCGGTGACCACATCGAACATACGCGCGATGAGCATCAGCGTGGCCGTATCGGCAACGGTGAGTCCGAAGACGTTGGTGAAGAACAACGGGAAGGCTATCGACATCACTTTCCACGTAATACCACCTGCAGCAGCATCACCGAGTGCGTAACCTATTTTCTCTCTCAAAGGGATTTTTTCTGTCATAGATTTCATATGATTGTTGTTTGTTGGTTTTTTGTTAGGGGCAAGGAGCAAAGAGCAAGGGGCAAGAGAAATGCCTTAGAGGCGCAATGCCCTCACCAAATTTCTATCTCCTATTCTTGGCGATAAGCCGCTTGATAGTTTCGACCGAAGCGGAAGTCGTCAGACCATCTTCGGGTGTATGGAGACAGTAGTCGACGAGGCGCTCGACTGACGAAACGGCCACATGCATACGGGTGTCGGCCGAAGCATAATAGATCAGCACGCGACCATCGTCGTCCATAATCCAACCATTGGCAAAGGCTACGTTCATCACGTCCCCCAGATACTCCTGACCCTCGGGTACGAGGAAGAAGCCACCAGGCTGGGCAATGACACGAGTGGGATCATCGAGCGCGGTCATGTACATATAAAGCACATAGCGAAGGCCATCGGCTGTGGCACGAACGCCGTGAGCCAGATGGAGCCAGCCCTGAGGAGTCTTCAGCGGGTGAGGACCCTCGCCATTCTTCACCTCAGTGATGGTGTGATAGTGGCGGGCATTGATAATCTTCTCCGCCTTCACCTCAGCATGCTCAATATCGTCGACAAGCGCCCAGCCAATACCGCCGCCCGAACCCGTATCGATGAATCCATCCTGAGGACGCGTGTAGAAAGCATACTTGCCTTCGACAAACTCAGGATGAAGCACTACGTTGCGCTGCTGCGAGCGAGTCTTCAGGTCGGGCAGACGCTCCCACATCTTCAGGTCCTTCGTACGGGCAATAGCCGCAGTGGCAGTTGCCGCACTAAGGTTTCCAGGCTGTGAGTCATCGTGGCGCTCGGCACAAAACACACCGTAGATCCAACCGTCCTCATGCTGAGTGATGCGCATATCATAGATGTTGGTTGCGGGAACGACATCATCGGGCATCGTGACGGGTTCGTCCCAGAATTGCCACAAGTCAATGCCGTTCGGACTCTCAGCCACAGCAAAGAACGACTTGCGGTCGGCCCCTTCCACACGACAGACGAGCAGATAGCGACCGTCGAGTTTGATGGCTCCACTGTTCAGCACCGCATTCATCATGATGCGCTGCATCAGGAACGGATTATCCTCTGGCGAGAGATCATAGCGCCACTCAAGCGGCGTGTGCTCAGCCGTCAGGATTGGATAACGATATTTCTCATAGATGCCATTGCCCCAAGGCAACGGTTCATTGCGCCGCTTCAGCAACTCCTCATGATGCTGCCGCAATGCTTGTAACTTTTGTTCGAAATCAGTCATTAATCTATTTGTACTAAACGATAATTACTCTACTAATATTGTGTCGGAAACAGTTTCCGTAGGGACAAATTCGAAAGCGCTGCGCGCAGTTTCAAGTTCCAAGTTTCAAGTTTCAAGTTCCAAGTTCCAAGTTGCACCATCGCCCTCAGCAGTCAAGGCATATCTCTTGCCCCTTGCCCCTCGCTCCTTACTTCATCAAGGAGAGGATGTGAAACATCCGAAACTTGAAATGCTCCTTTATCGAATATCCTTCAGGAACAAAGTGTTCTCTGCCTCATAAAGACGCTTGAAGTCTGCTCCACTCGGTTCTGCGGCAGACGGTCCGAAATACTCTTTTGAGTAGTTGCGCCAAGTGAGGAAATAGCAGAGCGGATACTGGTCCATAATCGGCTTCAGAACACGTGTCCACCAAGTGGAGTCGGGTGTGTTCTTGAATCCGCATTCGGTCATAGCGAGCAATTTCCCATTGCGTTTCGCAAAGTCGCTAAGGAAAGCGAGGTCGGCATTCAGTTGCTTCACGAAGTCCTCCTCCGTGCCCCACTGATAAGCATCTTCACCTATCAACGTCACGCGGTCGTTGCCGGGATAGCGCTGCAGGAAACGCTCCTCAGTCCACTGGCCGTCGAGATTGGGCGAATAACTCCAAAGCAGATTCTTCAGGCCGCGCTCGTCGCGCAGATAGTCCTGCATCATGTTCCAAAGAGCATGGAACTCCTCATCGGTGCAGAGTTTCTGTCCCCACCAGAACCACGAACCGTTGTTCTCGTGCCAAGGGCGGAAGATGACGGGAACGAGACTACCCGTGCTGTCGGTAAGCGAACTGAGGAAGTCGCCGACACGCTGCATCCACAACTGGAACTTCTCGTGCTGCGAGCCATCAGGCAGAATGCTCTTCACAACAGTCGTATCGCTCACGTCCCAGGCATTGTCGCCCGTGAGAGGATTGCGCGGATGCCACGAAATGGTCACGATACCCCCGCGAGCCACATGGGAGACGAGTTCATCGTGAATGCGGCTGAAGGGCACGCTGTCGAGATTCTTTGCGTCGCCCACCTCAATTCCACCGAGGTCGAATCCCATCACGCCAGGATAGTCACCTACGAGTTCAAGCACGTCGCTGCGGCCGAGTTCGGGCTTCTGGGGGTCGTCGATTCCCGACCACGTGAGCCCATAGAACGGGTCGTCCTGATGGCCGTACATATAGCCTCGCTGCTGCAGGGTCTGCATGCGTTCAGCCAGTTGTTCACTCTGTGACTTCTCACTCATCTTTGTCGTATTGCAGGCAGCCAGCATCAATGTGGCAACACCTATTATTATAAATGGTTTCAGATTCATGATGATTGGTTTGGAGTTTCTATGTTGTTAATGTTCAGTTTTTGATGCCCAGTTGCTTCATCAGCCAAGCGGTCCACTCGTCCCACTGCTCCTGATACCAGTAGTGGCCTGTCTGCTGATAGGGACTCAGCACCTTGGGCGCAGTCACGATGTTATAAGTGGCATAGGCTGTGGTCGGGGGAACGACATCGTCATTGTAGCCAAACGAGAACCAGCCCGGACACGTGATGCGGCGTGCGAAATTCACACCGTCGTAGTAGCGCGAGGTCTCGATGTGGGCAGCGGCCTTCTTCAGTTGGTTGGCGTCCTTTCCGTAAAAATAATGGGGCCAGCCGCAAGCCACTTTCTTCAATGATGCCGTATGGTCGCACAAGGCAGAATGAACGGCTCCATAGCAACTGACGCGTTTGTCGAGGCCTGCTGTAGCGAGCGAGAGGAATCCGCCCTGACTGGAACCCGTCACACCCAGATTCTTCCCGTCCCACGGGGTGAACTGCTCGATGAAGTCGATGGCGCGAATACAGCCGAGGACAACCCGCTTGTAATAACTCTTATCGCGGTCGTCCATTCCGAACTCCCAATAGCAGTTGAGTGCGCCCGACTGCAGATTGTCGTAGAAACTCTGCGGCTGAGTGACGCTGACGCCATGAATGCCAATCTCGAGCGTGATAGCCCCCTGAGCGGCTGTCCACACGTCGCCCTGATAAGGACGAACGCCTGCACCAGGCACTCGCAACAGAGCGGGATACTTGCCCTCCTTCACGGGAACGCACAGAATGCCATAGGTGCGACTACCCCAGCGAACATTCTGGAACGAAACCTCATAGACATTCACGTCCTTTGTGGAACGCTCGGGCAAAAGGGTCTTCGTGGGCTCAAGCGAAGTCCAGCGAGCCTCCTCAATAGCCTTGCTCCAGAACGCGTCGAAGTCCTGTGGATTCTCGGTCGTGGGCTGGAGTTGCTCGGGCGAGAATGCTGCGGTGCAGAGTCCGTCGTACTTCCGACCATCGACCGTTGCGGTCACCTTCAGTCTGTAGAATCCGGGCTTCTTCATGCTGCCCTTCCACTTCATCGTACCATCCTTCAGCACCACGTTCTCACGCTTCACGTCGGGATACATCTCAGGTCCTGCCTCGTAATTGACCGAAACATTATCAACCAACGTACCCGAACGACGCACTTCTACCGTGAACTGAGCCGTCTGACCGACCTTGTAGTTCCAGTCCTTATGATCAGGCTCTACGGTCACCACAATATTATTGCCCCTGATTTGGGCACTCACGTCCAGAACGGCCACCAGCAGGGCAGATAGCACAATAAAGCCCTTCAGTCCTTGTTCAATTTTTCTTGTTATCATTTTTGATTTAGATATTAGTTATTTCTTAGGCTTTGTAAGGCACAATATTCACCGATGCAAATTTACATCAAAAAAATGTAATTTATTGATACTTTTTTTGCAAACACCGACACTTTTCTTAACCGACTGACTTTTTTTTGCTTTTCTTTTTCAACTCTTCTTTTATCAACAAAAATTGAATTTCATACATGAAATATGCCAAAAACACTGATATTCAACTCAAAAGCACCGAATTTCCATTTGTAAAGATTTTCAAAACGAAAACAGTATCATGTCAAAAAAATATTAGCACAAATCAGAAAAGTATCAAAAAGAGACAAAATAATTGTACTATTTTTTATTTTATTTTTTTAATTTTGCACCGTGGAATGTTATTTTCGCTGCATAGACAAAATTTCACAAACCTAATTATATTAAAAACTAACTTAAAAGTATGAATCGAAATTGCAGTAAAAGAACGATTCTTGCAGCCGTGTGCTCAGTATTTTTGCTAGGCCAGGCTCCGCAAGCGTTTGCCGCTGGGGGAGAGAGCCCAATAGCCTCACCCGCAGTACAACAGGCAAAAAAGATTACCGGTACGGTGTCCGATGCCTTCGGACCCGTTGTGGGTGCTACAGTTAGGGTGAAGGGTTCGTCAAACGGTGTCATCACCGACCTTGACGGTAACTACACCTTGAATGCAAAGCCGGGCGAGACCGTAGAAGTCTCGTATGTGGGCTATCTGACCAAAGAGTTCAAGGTCGGAGGAGCCTCGCAGTACGACATCTTACTCGAAGAAGACCGACAGAACCTTCAGGAAGTGGTGGTCATCGGTTATGGTACGATGAAGAAGAGCGACCTTGCTGGCGCATCGGCCTCAATGGACGAGAAAGCCATCAAGGGTGCCAACATCACCAACATCGACCAAGCGTTCCTCGGTCGTGCAACTGGTGTGAACGCCGTACAGACATCAGGTGCTCCTGGTGCCGCATCTTCAGTACGAGTTCGTGGTCAGGCCACCATCAATGCCAACGCCGAACCTCTTTATGTGGTTGATGGTGTAATCTTCCAGGGTGGCGGCGCCTCAGGTGCCGACTTCGGTCTGGGCGACGCTCTGGGTAATGGTTCGGTTTCGACCATTTCTCCTCTGTCAACGCTGAACCCCGCCGACATCGTGTCGATGGAAATTCTGAAGGACGCCTCTGCAACCGCTATCTACGGTGCCCAGGGTGCTAATGGTGTTGTGCTCATCACCACTAAGCGCGGTAAGGCAGGCGAGGCTAAGTTCAGTTACGACGGCTCGCTCTCCATCAACCGCCAGATGAAGCGTCTCGACATCATGAACCTGCGCCAGTTCGCTGAGTATTACAACGATATGGTGAATCAGGGCGAGATTGCCAAACCCGACGAGACCTACAGCGATCCTTCCATTCTCGGTAAGGGTACCAACTGGCAGGATGCTATCTTCCAGACTGCCCTACAGCATCAGCATCAACTCTCCGCTCAGGGCGGTACCGACAAGGTTCGCTACTACGTTTCTGGTAGTTTCATGGATCAGGAAGGTACCATCATTGGTTCTAACTTCAACCGTTTCTCTGTACGTACTAACCTCGACGCCGACCTGAAGTCGTGGCTGAAACTTGGTTTGAACGTTTCTTACACACAGACTTCTGACGACCTGAAACTCGCCGACTCTGACGAGGGTATTATCAACTACTCGCTCGTGACGCCTCCCGACATTCAGATCTACGACATCAACGGCGACTACTCACACGTTTCGAAGGAAGGCTACACCAGCCCCAACCCAATTGCTCTGGCCATGATGGACGACATTCTCCTCGACCGTCAGAAACTCGCTGGTAGCATCTTCGCCGACATCACTCCGCTGAAGCACATCACCTGGCACACGGAACTGGGCTTTGACCTCGGTTGGTCGAGAGCCGAGACCTATGAGCCGAAAGTGAACCTCGGAACATGGAACCGTAACCAGAACCAGAGCCGCCTTCAGAAGAACTCAAGCACATTCTGGGCTCTGAAGAACTACATCACCTACAGCAACCAGTTTGGCAAGCACAACATCTCCGCAATGCTCGGTCAGGAGGCTTGGGAGTCGAAGTACGACTACGTTTCGGCCTACAACACCGACCTGCCAAACGACGAGGTGCACAACCCGAACCTGGGTTCTGGCGACCCGAAGATCGGCGCTGGATTCGGTTCAAGTTCAATGGCTTCGTTCTTCACGCGCGAAACCTATAATTATGATGACCGCTATCTCGGAACCTATACCTATCGTTATGATGGTAGTTCGAACTTCGGTCCCAACAAGCGTTGGGCAGGTTTCCACTCACTGGCATTCGCCTGGCGTTTCTCCAACGAGGAGTTCGTCAAGAAGTTTGCTGAAGGCTGGCTCTCCAACGGTAAACTCCGTCTGGGCTGGGGTCAGACCGGTAACTCTGGTATCGGCGGCTACAAGTGGGGTTCGGCAATGTCTGTAATGGACACTGGCCTCGGTGTCAGTTATCGTCCTGCCAACCTGAAGAACCTCGACATCAAGTGGGAGACTCAGGAACAGTGGAACGTTGGTCTTGACCTTGGATTCTTCAACGGACGCATCGGACTCACCCTCGACTGGTATAAGAAGATGTCGAAGGACATGCTGATGCAACTCACGCTGCCTTCAATCATGGGTACCAGCGGTAACGGCTCTTCTGCCCTTGCAGCACCTTGGGGTAACTATGGCGACATCGAGAACACTGGTTTCGAGATTGCCCTGAACACCATTCCCGTAGAGACCAAGAACTTCTCCTGGCACAGCGACATTCAGTTCTCGTTCAACAAGAACAAACTGAAGAGCCTCTCTGGTTCGACCGCACTGCTCGGTATGGGTCAGTGGACCGACGTTGTAGCACGTTCAGTTCCTGGCGAGAGCCTCTACAACTTCTACGGCTACGAGGTGGTTGGCGTCTATCAGGACTTCGACGATATCCTGAACTCGCCCGTCTACACCCTGCAGCAGAACAACCCCATCGAGTACGACGCCGAAGGAAAGGCTCACTGGAGCACCGACCCGACCAAGTACAATCCCCGCAACACTACCTTCGTGGGCGACCTGAAGTATAAGGACGTGAACGGCGACGGCATCATCGACGAGAACGATAAGACCAACATCGGTTCACCGTTCCCCGATTTCACCTTCGGTTGGAACAACACCTTTACTTATAAGAACTTCGACCTGACCATCTTCATCAATGGTAACTACGGTAGCAAGATTGGTAACTACATGAAGATGAAACTGAGCCATATGAACTCACCTTGGAGCAACCAGTTGACTGTCATCGACGGCCGCACGCGCCTCGTGCCCATCGACGGTGTCTATGCCGACTACTGGACCAACGACATTACAAACGTTGCCACAAATGGCGTTGCTGAACTGCCTCGTGCATCTATCAACGACCCGAACGACAACGACGCATGGAGTTCACGCTATATTGAGGATGGTTCCTACATCCGCCTGAAGAGCATCTCGCTCGGATATAACTTCGACCAGAAACTCATCAAGAAACTGGGACTCACCAACCTCCGTCTGACTTTCAACGCCACCAACCTGCTGACTATCACGGGCTACGATGGCTACGATCCTGAAATCGGTGCATCGACCGCATCTTCAAATGTGTTCAACCTCGATAATGGCCGATATCCTTCACCTACGTCCTTCACCTTCGGTGTGAACGTAACGTTCTAATCCGCAAAACTGATATGTATGAAGGAATTCATGATGAAAGTAATAATGAATATAAGAAAGGACAAGAATATGAAAATCAAGAATATGAAATATGTAGCAGCCGCCATGCTCCTCGCTTTGGGCATGACCTCGTGTGATGATTTTCTGGATCGCCCCGTTGAGGACAACTATAACACAGAAAACTACTACACCGACGACGCTTCCTGCGTTCGCGGCGTCAACTACCTGTACAATTCGCCTTGGTACGACTTCCAGCGTGGCTTCATCAAGATTGGTGAGGTGATGTCGGGCAACATGTACTGGGGCTCATCTCCCTATATGAACTTCTCGCTCAACGGCACCGACCAGGACCTCGTCAACATGTCCTACTCGCTGTGGGCTGAGATTGGCCACGCCAACACCGTCTACAACTCCATCAAGGGCGCTTCCTGCTCCGAGAGCGTGAAGAACCAGTGCATGGGTGAGTGTCTCGCATGGAAGGCTATGGCCTACTTCTATCTCGTACGTACGTTCGGCGATGTACCTATCGTACACGACAACTCCGTGAATATCGCTGCCGGCGACTACAACACCCTCCACAAGGTGATGAGAGCCGACGTCTATGAGTACATCCTCATGACACTCGAGAAGGCTATGGAACTGCTTCCTAAGGAAAAGAGCACTTCTGGCCGCATCGACTACTACTGCGCTGAGGGACTCTATGCCAAGGTGCTGCTCACTGCAGCAGGCGTCACAGGTCAACTCAACAGCGACTATCTGCAGCGCGCTTCTGCCGCTTCGCTCGACGTCATCGAGAATTCTGGTCGTAAGTTGATGGAGAACTACGAGGACATCTTCCGCGGTTCCAATAACGTCAGCGACGAGAGCCTCATCGCATGGCGCTGGACCAACGGTGCCCAGTGGACTTCTCAGAACACCCTCCAGAGCGACCTGATGCCTGAGGGCTTCGACGAGAATGGTGACTGCTGGGGTGGCTGGGGTGGCCCGTCGGCCGACCTTCAGGACGCCTTTGGCTACGATGTTACCGAGAATCCCTCGAAGCGTCTCAACACCGATGTTCGCCGCAAGGCAACGATGATGGGTGCTGGCGACGTCTACGAATACTTCTGGCGCGACAAGGACCTCGGCAACGGCAAGAAGGGCTTCGACATTCTGAAGTTCTACTACGACAAGGACTACAACCCCGCCGCAACGGGTGAGTTCCAGGGTCCCTGCGGTGTGCAGAACGTGAAGCACGCCTATGGCGACAACTACGACCACCAGGCCGAGATGGGGACTGTGGCAGGCCGTATGGCTTACAGCCTCGCTACCCATATCCTCCGCCTCGCCGACGTCTATCTGGTACACGCTGAAGCCGAAGTGCTTCAGGGCAAGACCACAAGCAGCACTGCTCTCGCAGCCTTCAACGCCGTTCGCGGACGTGCCGTTTCGTCGGCTGTGCCCAAGACCACCCTGTCCTTCAGCGACATCTGGAAGGAGCGCCGTCTGGAGTTTGCAGGCGAGGGCGACCGCTGGTACGACTTCGTGCGCCGTTCCTACTACGACGTTCAGTCTTGCATCAGCGAACTCAAGGCTCAGCGCCGCAACGCCATCTGGAATTGTGGCTCTGCCTACAAGACTTGGTATGAGTCGGGCTATGTGACCTGGGATCCCAGCGAAATACAGTACGACGAAGAGACTCCTATCCCCAATGTGACTGCCAACAGTTTCACACTGCCCTATCCTACTGAGGACGTGGCCCTGAACCCGAACCTCGGAAGCAGCGTTGATCCTGATCACGTTGACGTTCGTGAAACCTACACCTACTAAGCACAGTAACTTTTCAAAGTAACTAAGTAACAAGGTAAAAATATAATATCGTTAAAAAGATATGAAGACAAACAATATATTCAAAGGACTATGCCTTGCGCTGGCTGCCTGTGCTTCACTGGCCGTCACCTCCTGCAAGGACGAGCCCGATGCCTACGAGATTCAGGGTGGCAAGCCGACTATCAACTTCATTCGCCCCGTCAGCGTAGACAGCAAGGACTCGATTATTACCGCCGCTTCTATGCGTTCTACCGTATGTATCGTTGGTGAGAATTTGCGCAGCGTCACTGAACTGTTCTTCAACGATCAGCCTGCAGTGCTCAATACAAGTTATATGACCGACCATACCCTCATCGTCACCGTACCGAACGAGATTCCTGAGACGGTGTCGGATAAGATTTTCTTCGTCACTCAGAACAAGGACACTGTCGACTACGACTTCCACGTGATCATTCCTGGACCAGTGGTTTCATCGATGTCGAACGAATGGGCTGCTCCTGGCGACGAGGTCACCATCGTCGGCGACTACTTCCTCGACTATGAAGACTTCCCCATCCAAGTCCACTTCGGCGACTACACTCTGCCGCGTAGCGCCATTACGAGCATCACGAAGAACCGCATCACCTTCACTATGCCCGAGGGCGTTCCCCACGAGCAGGTCAGCGTAGAGTCTGTCTATGGCGAGACCAAGGGTGCGTTCCAGTATATGGACGATCGCGGTATGCTCTTCGACTTCGACACTCCGAACACGAAGACAGGCGTTGTGCTCGGCAATCACGGCTGGCACGCTCGTACCATCACCAGCGACGCCACATCGCTCTCTGGCAACTACCTCATTCTCGGCGAGGCTGCTATGGGCAGCGACGGTGGCTGGAACGACGGTAACTTCTCCTTCGAGTACTGGGCTGGTAACTGGGGCGATCCCGAGAACTACGGTGAATATCCTCGCATCAGCGACCTTGCCGACTTCTCCGACTTCGAGAACCTCAACCTGAAGTTCGAGATGAACATCCCGTCTGAGAACGCGTGGTCAGCTGCTCCTATGCAGATCTACTTCGGTTCGGTCACTCAGGTTTCCAACACCGCTGCTGGCGTGAAGGACATCTACGGCAACGTGCTCGCAGGTGCCAACAACACCTTCTTCCACGAACAGGGACAACTCAACCGCGCCCTCTACATGCCTTGGAAGGACACCGACGACCTCCTCTACAACACCGAGGGCAAGTGGGTTACTGTTACCATTCCGTTCACCGACTTCACGATGGACTACGATGGCAACAAGATCGACAAGTTCTTCACCAGCACGTTCGACTTCGGCAGTTTCAACATCTTCATCATCCGCGGTGGCTACGACGACAAGTCGGCTCTGCCCGTTGGCGTTGACTGCAACCCGATTATCAAGATCGACAACATTCGTGTCGTTCCTAATAAGTAAAAATATTAGTAATGTACGTAAATCCTAATTAAGTTTATGAAAAACTTTAAGAATATATTCACATTGTTGGTGGTAGCCCTCGTCGGGCTATCGCTGACAGGGTGCAGCGAAGACGATCTCGATACCAACCCGTTCGGCAAGTCGGGCGTCAACCTCGTAGGATTCGGTCCTTCACCCATCCTTCGCACCCATGAAATCCGCATCACTGGTACCAATATGGACAAGGTGACGAAGGTCATCTTCCCAGGCGATGTTATTGTTGAGCGTTCTGGCTTCAATTCTTCTGATGCCGAGAACATCTACGTGAACGTTCCCGATGAGTCTGTTCCCGGACAGATTCGTCTCGTAGCAGGTAGCGATACTGTCACATCTGTTTCAAAACTCACCTTCGAAGAGCCCATCGAGGTCACATCAGTCACTCCAACGGCTGGCCTGAATGCTGGCGACGAGATTACCATCAAGGGCGACTACGTCTACAACATCGCTGAGGTCATCTTCCACTGCGGTGTCACTGGCGCTCCCGTCGTTGCCGATGAGTTCACCTACATCTCTCGCCGTGAGATTCGCCTGCGCGTGCCTCTGGCTGCCGAGAGCGGAACCATCACGATGAATGATGGTGCCGAGTGGGAATATGAGTATCCGACTCCGCTGGAGATTGTCTCGGCTACCTACATCAGCCTCGATCCTGCTGCAGCCGACTTCGGTCAGCAAATCAAGATTCATGGTACAAACCTCCACACTGTTGAGACCGTTATGTTCGGTGGTGGCGTCACAGCCGACTTCACCGTTTCGTCCGACAACAAGACCATCACTGTCACCGTTCCTGCCGAGTGTAAGTCTGGTGTCATCACGCTGCTGCTCTATTCTGGCGCTGCCCTGACCACCGACGAATTTGCTGTTCCCACAGTGACCATCGCCAGCGCTACGCCCAACAACGACCTCTGCGAAGGCGATCAGGTGGTACTCACTGGTGAGAACTTCGACCGCGTGAAGGAAGTCTATCTGCCTGGTTTCGGCCAACTCACCGACTACACCATCTCCGGCAACACCCTCACCTTCACCGTACCTGAGGGCATGACCGACGGTGACATCCAACTGGTTCAGAATCCTTATATCACTGCTACCATCGCCGTTGAGATGCGCAAACTTGCTGGTGTCATCTGGCAAGGCAAGGTCGACCTCTCTGGCTGGAGCAACTGGGGTGTCTTCAATTGGGATGGCGACAAGTGGCTGAAGTTCCAGGAGGCCATCAGCGGTCCTGGTCAACTCACGCTCCACTTCGTGGCTACCAACGACAATCCTATCTTCAACTTCCGTATGGGTGACTGGTCAACGCCTTACAGCGACATCTCGCTGCCTTATGGCGACGACGGCAACATCCGTCCGGGCGATGCTACCGACATTGTCGTGAACCTCTCTGCTGAGGAGCGCGAGAAGATGTTCGCCGATGGTGGACTCGGTATGGTCATCTGGGGTGACGGCATTCAGTTGCAGTACATCAAGTTTATTGCCGAAGGTGCCGACAAGGTGATCTGGGAAGGTTCTGAGGACATGGGCGAATGGAGCAACCAGCCGTACATCGGTTCTGATGCTGGTGCTGAGTTCGTCGATGCCGGCGCCTATGCCGGACAGAAGATTCACTTCTATGGTACCGCTACCGACTCCGATTGGGAATTCCAGGTGTTCGAGGGACACTGGGGACCACAGTATGCAGGTTGGCTGGCCGCTAACGACAACGAAGAACTCGAAAGCAAAGGCTGCCTGACCATCGAATTGACTCAGGCTATGCTCGACGCAGCACTCACACAGCAGTGGTGGGGCGGTATCTTCGTCGTTCAGGGCAAGCACTTCATCCTCACGAAGGTCACTCTGGGCAATATGTAAGAAATCCTGATAACAAATTTATAGCACTTCGGAGGGGCGCGGCGGTTGGCGTCGTGTCCCTCTTTTTTATCCTTTAGGAAATGAAATTCCATTATCTATCTGCAGCATTTGTCGCTATCCTAGCACTTGTTGCCGTCACATCGTGCAATGGCAAGAAAACTGACAAACCGTCTGCCTCGCAACTCATTGAGGAAGCCGATCACTTCCAGGTCGACACCATTACTGCCGACCCCTCCGACACACTCGTCAGCGCTTCTGCCGACGCAGTGCTCCGTCACTATCCTGAACTCTATCGGGCTGTGCAGTCTTCACAGAAAATCTACGACAAATGGTCGGAGCAGGAGAAATCGGCGTTAAAGACAAATCCCAGTTTGCTCAATGTCAGCGACATCGTCAGCGAGGCCCTCTCTGCCTCTGAAGACCAACAGACGAAAGCCGATGATTCCCCTGCTGCAGACGATGCTCCTACGCTCTCACAGGCAATGGAGAAGGCTGATGGACTATATCTCCATCTCATCAGCGAAGCACCCGCCGAGCAGAAATCTGCTATCGGCCACTCGCGCAAGGCTTTCATGGCCTATCTCGAGCAGTTGCAGACCGTCGCCCAGGCCATTCCTGAGAAACTTCAGAGTCGCTACAACGACGTTCTGATGCAGCATCTGCAACACTTCCTCAACGACTTGAAAAATCTTTCCAACAACAAATAATAATGTCTAAAACATCAACCAATCTCTTCTCGCGTCTTGTCCGCTTCAATACGTTTGCAGCCATTATCGGGCTCATCTCGCTCACGGCCTGTAGCGGTGGCGACGACTCTGATGACCCGACGCCCACCCCGACGCCTACTGTCACTGTAAACCTCGCCAGCCAGTCTATCGCTGAAGGCGCTGAGGTCGACGCAAACAGCACCACTGTGCTCACCCTCACCTACTCCACCAGCGTGAAGGTTTCCTCCTCTGCAAACGTCACTCTCAACGGTACGAAACTCACAGCCTCGCGCAAGACTACCGATGTCACCGCCGTCGAGATTCCTCTCTCACTCGAAGAGGGAGTCGACTACACGCTCATCGTGGCAAAGGGTTCCATCGTGGCAAACAGCGATGCGACTGCCTCCGCTCCTGAATTCAAATTGAACTTCAAGACGAAGGAAAAGGCACAGCCCGTCAATCCCGACATCGCCCAGACGCCTGTCGTGGCTTCTACTGAGCCCGCCCTGAAACTCTACAGTTATATGGTGGAACAATATGGTCAGAAGACCATCTCCAGCGTGATGGCAAACGTGAACTGGAACAACGAACTGGCCGAGAAGGTCTACTCGCTGACGAAGAAATACCCAGCAGCCGTCTGCTACGACTTCATCCACATCTGCTACTCGCCCGCCAACTGGATTGACTACACCGACATCACTCCCGTAAAAAAATGGAGCGATGCTGGAGGTATTGTAGAACTCATGTGGCACTTCAACGTACCGAAGGAGCAAGGCTCCAGCGACGTCACCTGTACACCTTCTGAAACCACCTTCAAGGCTTCCAACGTCTTCACCGAAGGCTCGTGGGAGAACAAGTGGTTCTATGAGCAGATGGACAAGGTGGTTGCCACGCTGCTGAAACTACAGGATGCAGGTATCGCTGCCACTTGGCGCCCGTTCCACGAGGCAGCAGGAAACTCCACAGCCAGACAGCAGGCCAGTTGGACTAAGTCTTGGTTCTGGTGGGGCTACGACGGAGCAGATGTCTACAAGAAACTCTGGACGACTATGTTCAACTACTTCAAGGAGAAGGGCGTGAAAAACCTCATCTGGGTGTGGACCACGCAGAACTACAACGGCAACAGCACAACCTACAATCAGGACACTGCCTGGTATCCTGGCGACGCTTATGTCGACATCGTGGCTCGCGATCTCTACGGCTACACCGCAGCCCAGAATCTTCAGGAGTTCACGGAGATTCAGTCGGCCTATCCCAACAAGATGATTGCGCTCGGCGAGTGCGGCTACGGAACTGTCGACGGCCAGCGTGCCGAACAAGGCAACATCTCCGACTGCTGGAATCTCGGTGCCCACTGGAGCCACTTCATGGTTTGGTATGAGGGCGGTCAAGGCTCAACGAACACAATGGTTACCGACGGCTGGTGGAAGGACGCTATGCAGTGTGACAACGTAATCACGCGCGACCAACTTCCCTCACTGAAGTAATCTCCCACACGTTGAGAACATCTCTTCTCTCTGGGACTATCTCACAAGTTGAGATAATCACCCCTCCCCTCCGAGATGATCTCCACACGCAGAGAACTACTCTCGTCTCTGAGGAAATCTCTTAGACCCCTTAACAAAAGCACGGCGAATTATTTCTCCGTGCTTTTTATTGCCCTACGACGAAGCCCACATCCACATTCTTTTATATGATAAAAACACTTGGACCTTGAAACTTTGCGAAGTTCATTCCTGTTTCACTGAATTATTTTACCGATTCGCTTAAAAAGTTTTGAAGCATTCAATTGATGATGTACCTTTGCATCAAAGAAAATTAGTTAGTCTTTTTGGTGAATAAGATTGTTAAGATAGGATTAGCATATAAATTGTTAGTTAGTTATAGTTCAATTTTGTTGAAGTTTTTAGATAAAAAAGATTGTTAAGGTTTTGCATTTTTACCTCATTACTT